>JBDSSV010000191.1:0-6768 GCA_039928535.1 Burkholderiales bacterium | reverse complement strand
AGCCGTATCGAGGGCCGCAGTGCCGCGCGCGAACGTGAGCATGAGCGCGATCGCCGAGTCGGCCACCTCGGTCGTGCCGTAGTCGGGCACGTTGCACACCGCGATCCCCGCCTCGCCGCACGCCTTGAGGTCGACGACGTCGAAACCCACGCCGTTGCGCACGACGATGCGCGTGCGCTTCAGATGCGGGATCGCCTTGGCGTCAATCGGGACAAAACGCGTAATGACCGCGTCACAACTCTCCCACGCCGCGAGTTCCACTGCATCGAAGCGATCTTTGCGCGCATTGACGAGCGCCGCGTCGTTGCCCACGACTTCCTTCTCGATGTCGAGCGGATCGGAACGGCTGTCCGGAAAAAGTATGTTGAATGGCACGGCGGAATTCCTTTGCTTTAGGTGTTTTAAAATGCTGCGAATTTTAAGGCTTTCTGCGGCGGTCTGCCCGCCGTGTAGAGGGGGCGGGACGCGCCGCCTTTGTCAGGTCGTTGGCCGCATTGATCGCGTTTGCTTGGACCCTGTCTATGGCGTACCCGCCTTGACGCTGCGCGGCGCCGCGCGTAAGTGACGGGCGACGATATTGGCCACCGCGATCAGCGGAATCGCCAGGAACATGCCCGACACGCCGCCGATTTCCTCGCCCGCCATCAAGCCTACGATGACGAGCACCGGGTGCACTTCCACGCCTTCGCTCATCAGATAAGGGCTCAGGACATAGTCCTGAAATAAACGATAGCCGGCGATGAATAACAGGACCCACAACAAATTGTCGTAGCCGCTGAATACACAGATGGCGGCCACGATAGCAGCGGCGCCCAAGGGCCCGAGGAAGGGAATGAACTCCAGCGGCGCCGCGATTGCCGCGAGCAGCAGCGAATAAGGAACATCCATCAGCGTAAACACGAGTCCATAGGCAACGAAGACCGCCAGCGCCAGCAGCAGCAAGGCGCGGATGTAGCGGCCGAGCAGCAAATTGACATCGCCGAGGAGTTTGGTCCAGAAAGCGCGCTTTTCGCCCGCAGACAGCCAGCCTAACGCCGCGGTGTGCAGGTGACTTGCGTCTTTGATCAGCAGGAAGCCGAGGATGGGCACCACTATGAGATAAATGATGTTGCCGACGAAATGCAGAACGCCGCTCGCGACACGCTGGGCGAATGGCAGTGCCTGATCGTTGTTGGCGACAACCTGCGCGCGCACCATCTCCACGATGCGCGCACGCAGCGGTTCCAACCAGTTCGGCAGCGGAATACGTTCTGCGGCATGCGGATCATTCATCAATTCGGGCAGTCGTTTCCCCAGCGTTGTTGCCTCGTCCGCAATAGTCGATCCGATCAATGACCCTGCGCTGACCACAAGCCCGCACACGACGAGAAATACTACCGTAAGCACGGCTGTGCGCGGCAGACGCGGCAAGCGCCGCTGCACAAACAGCACGGCGGGATGAATGAAGTACGCGAAAAATACGGCCAGGATAACGATGAATACAGTCTGTCTGGCCAGATAGACCAGGCCAGTCGCGACGGCGACCACCAACACCGTCCAAGCCGCGCGCGCAATGCGCGGGTCCAATCCCAACATGGCTGCTCTCCTGTTACGCCGATAACCGCGATGTTAAGCTTATTGCGCGGTGATTCCCGCTTCTTTCGCTGCTTTGCGGTAACGCTCGATCTCTTTCGGCAACAGGTCGGCGAGCTGGGCCGGAGTTGCGACCCACGCCTCTGCGCTTTCGTTGTCGAGAAATTTTTTCATCTCGGGGCCGACGAGGCTTTTATTGACCGCGGCGTTGATGAAATTTATGCGCTCTGCCGGCAGGCCGGCGGGCGCGAACAATCCCCACCATAATTCGTAGGTATACCCCGGCACGCCGGATTGCGCGATCGCCGGCAACCCGGGGATCAGCGCGGACGGCGTCGCGCTGGTCACGCCGAGCGCGCGCACGCGTCCGGCCTTCAACTGCGGGTTCACGGCGGCGGCGCTTGCGATGACGAGTTCGACTTCGCCGGACGCGAGCGCGGTCATCGCCTGCGAAATGCCTTTGTACGGGATGTGCGTGAGCTTGATGCCGGCGGCCGACGCAAAAAGCGCGCCAGAAAAATGATTGTTGCCGCCGGTGCCGGACGATGAGTAATTGAATTTGCCGGGACTTTTTTTCGCCAGTGCGACGAGTTCCTTCACCGACTTCGCGGGCACCGACGGGTGGACTACGAGTATCATCGGCGCGCGCGCGATCATCGCGATCGGCACGATGGCGCGCGCCGGATCGAACGGCAGCTTCTCGCGCACCGCCGCGGTTGCCGGATACGACGACGTGTGGCCCAGCAGCGTGTAGCCATCGGGCTCGGCCTTGGTCGCAATCTCGGTGCCTATCATGCCGCTCGCGCCCGGACGGTTGTCGACGACGATGTTTTTCCCCCACGCGATGGCGAGTTGCTGCGCGACGCTGCGCGTCATGATGTCGATCGAACCGCCGGGCGTATACGGCACGATGATCTGCACGTTGCGCGAGGGGTAGGGTGCTTGCGCGCCCGCGTGCGGAGCGATACAGGCGAGCAGAGTCGGAATCAGGCTGGCGCAAAGGCGCATTTTCATGGGTCATTCCTCGGTCGGTTGGTATGATTTATTTGCGCTCATCATACCTCACGCGCGAACCGCGTTCCGGCGCGCGGCGCATTGACTTAAATTTTACGGCGGCTCTCGATAGCAGCCTGACTTCGCCATCGGAAAATTTCATGCACCAGTTTCACCGCGCCTTGCTGCGCCTGAGTTCATGCGAGGCCGCCATCATGCTGTCTGCGGTCGCCGCACACGCCGCGGACGCCGGCGACATCGCCGAAGGCATGCGGTTATTCACGCAGAAGGACAACTGCAAGGGTTGCCACGGCCGGGCCGGCGACGGGCGCAAGATGGACCACCAGATGCCAGACGGAGCGAACCTGCGCGAAAGCAAGCTCGACCGCGCGGCTTTCGTCATGATCGTGAAATGCGGGATACCGAACACGGGCATGCCGCCGTTCGACAAGCTCGCCTACAGCGACGGGCGCTGCTACGGCATGAAGGACGCCGCTCTCAAGGCGCAGGGCATCAAGCTGGCGGACCCACCCGCGACGCTGCAGCCGCGCGAGGTCGAGTTGCTCGCCGATTTTGCGTTCGCGAAAATGGTCGGCAAAGGCGCGATGGACCGCGCGAAGTGCGCCGACTACTGGGGCAGCGCGGCCGATGTCTGCAGCGAGATTAAGTAGTCGGCTGCGAGCAGATGTCCACTTTTCGCGGTAACTCGGACGTCTAATGTCTGAATTAAGCGGCCCGCAGTAGGCGGGACCGCTTGGAGGAAGGGTAAAGCGCCTCAAGCACGTGACTACTGGCGCTTGAACTCGAAGTCGCACTTACGCTTTCCGACGCGACGCCCGTTACCAGTTGATGCTTCGAATTTGGCTCGGACGCGATAGGAGTATGGCTTACCACGAAACGCGTGGTTTACTGAGTAGTTCGGATTGTTGACGATACCCTCAAGCGTGAGATTCGCGCCGCCGTCTGGCGCAATGGTTCCAGTGAGGAGATGCCAGCCAGGCTGCCCTTCGGTTGCGTGCGTTCCCCGGAACTCGCTGGCTTTGACCTCGGCAGGGAAGCGATGCACATAGCCCTTCGCGTCTTCGTCATCGTCGTGGGGTGGGCACGTAAGCGTGACGTTCCACAGCCCATCGAATGGTGCCGGATTCTCTCCAGCGGCCAGCGTGGCAGGGCCGGGCCCGAGGAGCACTGCAGCGATAAGACACGCGACAGGATAAGAATGCATCGGTAAACCCCTTTGAGGCGCCTAACGAGGCTGTATAAAAAAGTCGAGCTTCACGACGAGGACATCCCGACATTCGTGCCTCGACATCGTCAGGACAGACTTATGCGCCTACACGCTGTTCCGAGCGGAAAGGGCGCTGTCACGGTACAATGGGCTCCAGGCCTTTGGTCTTCATCACCAACATGGCCGACGGCGTCGTGAGGTACTTGAGCAGGGCCTTGGCTGCGTCTGCATCCTTGGCAGCGGCGCTAACACCGGCCGTGTAGACGACGTATTGCTGCAACTCCTTCGGCATGAGACCAACCAATTCCACACCAGGGTTCGCAAGAATAGCGGGGGGAGAGATCACGGCGAGTTCCACTTCGCCCTTCGCGACAGACGGCACGACTGCACTGGATGCAAGCGGCCTGAGATTAGCGCTCGTTTCTGTGGCGATGCCGAGGCGCTCGAGCAGACCCTTGAAATAGGTTCCGCTCCCGCCTTCTGCCGAATAGGCGATCGATTTGGCGTTGAGTAGCGTGTTCTTGAGGGCCTCGGCCGAACCGATATCGGGCTTCGGGGCACCCTTCTTGACCGCCACGCCGACGGCGGCGCGTGAGATGTCTGTGCGCGTACGCGCGGCGACTTTGCCCTGTTTGAGGAGATCGTCGATTAGCGCGGGCAATAGCACGGCCACGTCGAACGGCTCGCCGGAGTCGATCTGCCGCTTTAATGCGGCGGAAACTTCGTACTTGATCGTGAGCTTATGGCCCGTTGCACGCTCGAAGTGGGGCCCGAGTTCATCCAGGAAAGTCTTAAGCGGCAGGACGCTAAAGACGTGAACCTCGGCGGCCTGTACCGTCTGGCCTTGCGCCAGGACCAAAACGCAGATCGCGACTTTAGCCGCCGCGGTAAGTGAATTTATCCTCATGGTGTTCTCTTGATGGGTTGGGGTTTGTGTGCCTTGCCGGAAGGCGCCAGCTCGGCGCGCGCCGCCGGAGAAACCGGCGTCACATGCGGGCATGCCCCCAGCAGGCCAAGGCCAATACCTATCAGCATGAGTCGCAAATTCATTTCAAGACCTCAACGGCGCGGTGATTCCGTCACGGAACTTAATTATTCCATCACTCAATTGCCAATTCGCCGAATCACCCATCACATCCCGCATCATTCGAGCTTGAAACCGCTCACCTTGACTACCTTGGCCCAGCGCTCTTTCTCCTCGGCGAGCCAGCGACCGGTCTCCTGCGGGCCCGCCGCCAGCGGCGTCGTACCCTGCGAGACGAGAATTTCTTTGACGTCGGGCAGTTTCAGGATGCGCGTGATTTCGCCGTTCAATTTCGCTATCAGTTCCGGCGGCGTACGCGCCGGCGCCATGATGCCCTGCCACGATCCGGTGACGAACCCCGGCAGCGTTTCCGCGACGGTTGGTGTGTCCGGCAAGTTGGCGAGGCGCTGCGCGCTGGATGACGCGATCAGTTTCAGCTTCCCGGAGTGTATGTGCGTCAGTGTCTGCAGTATGCCAAGGAATAGCACGTCGGCGTCGCCGGACGCGACCGCGTAGCTGGTTGCCGCGCCGCCTTTGGTCGGAATGATGACCCACTTGATGCCGGTCTGCTGGGCGAACATGAGTCCCGCCAGGTGCGGCGTGCCGCCGAGGCCCGCCGCATAGTTGAGCTTGCCTGGATTTGCCTTCGCCAGTGCGATCAGTTCCCTGATGGTCTTCACCGGCACGCTCGGGTGCGTGGCGAGCAGGTGCGGCGAGTACGAAACCGTGATCACCGGCGCGAAATCGCGCAGCACGTCGAACGGCAGCTTCGAATACAGCACGGCACTGGTGACGAGGTTGCCGATGTCCGTCAGCAGCAGCGTATAACCGTCGGGTGCCGCGCGCGCCGCGAGTTCCGAGCCGATGTTGCCGCCCGCGCCGGTACGATTGTCCGCGATGACCTGTTGCCCCCAGCTCTCCGTGAGCTTGGCGCCGAGGAGGCGCGTCAGGATGTCGGACGTGCCGCCGGGCGGGTACGGCACGATCACGCGGATCGGCTTGGTTGGATAGGCCTGTCCCGAGCCTGTCGAAGTGATTTGCGCGAAGGCCGGGCGCACGACTGCCGACAATGCAGCAACAACGCATGCCGTTACGACGATCGCGCTCGCGGCATGCCGCGCATTTCCAATCGTTTTCATGTTCTCCTCCGGTAAGGCCCTGCACGATGCCGCCGGTGACTGATTTTTTTCCGGCGCGTTTATTCTACCTTGGTCTGGCGCGCGGCTTGCAACAGTGCAAATGCTTCGCCGAAACGGCTGCGCGCCTCATCGTGCAGCGGCTGCACAGCGTGGACGAAGGCGGCGCGCTCGGCCGGCGTCAGTTCGACGACTTCACCGCCCACTTCTTCGATGTATTTGCGCGCGACTTCCTCTTCGCGCACTGCGAGTTCGCGCTGCGTAACGACCGCTGCGCGCGTCGCCTGCATCATCGCGGTCTGCAATGCCGCGGGCCAGCTCTCGAACGCGGCCCGGTTGCAGTAGATTCCCCGCGAGAGATAACTGTGGCCGGTGAGCGTGTGAAAGCGGTGATATTTGTGCACGCCGTAATCGACCGTGTTCGCGAGCGGATTTTCCTGCGCGTCGAGCTCGCCCTTGGCGATCGCGGTAATCGCGGGCTTCAAATCCATGATGAGCGGCTTCGCGCCGAGCATTTCGTAAGTGCGGCTGTGCATCCGGCTCGGCAGCGAGCGTATGGTCATGCCCCGCAAGTCGGCGGGCAGGTGCACGGGGCGCAAACGGTTCGAGATGTGGCGGTAGCCGTTTTCGAAATAGCCGAGCATTTTGTAGCCGGGCACGCGCTCCTCGATTTTGCGGCTCAGATAGTCGCCGAGCGCGCCGTCCATCGCGGCGCGCGCCTCGTTCAGGCTCGCAAACAGAAAGGGCAGGTCGGCGAATTCAAGCTCCGGCACGCGCTCGGTCAGATAGCTCGTCGATTGATAGGCGACGGTCAG
>JBDSSV010000190.1:0-9336 GCA_039928535.1 Burkholderiales bacterium | reverse complement strand
TCGGGACGGCTGCTGGATGCAAATGGCAAGCCGCTCGCCAGCGCGCTCATCGAAACGCTCGATGGACGCGCGGACGCTGCCGCTAGCGTTACGACCGATGCGGATGGGCGCTTTGTCTTTACGACGCTAGCCCCCGGAGCATCTTCGTCGCATCTGCGCTATCGCGTCAGTCACGCCTAACACGCAACAATCGTACGCCAGCTCGAGTTGCCGCGCACACCCGGTGCCGGCCGCGACGTTGCATTGCAGCGCGACGCCGGTGGCAAGTGGCGCGCGGCGATGGGCGTCAAGCTGGCCTGACGCGGGCGCGCGCGCGGAATTAGGTTTACGCCGGCGGCGCGACGGTGAGGCCGCGTATGCGGTTCTTCTCGATGGCGCGCGCAACCAGCCCCGACGCCTTGGCGTCCTCGATGAATTCAGCGAGATAACGCGCGCCGGCGGCGTGACCGCGTGGCGTGCCGGCCGCCTGCATAACGGCGGTAAAGCGGCCTTCAAGGATGCGCGAGCCGGGCATTTTTTCATGATCCATCTCAAGCTGCGACTTGAGCCCGGCGAGCGCATCCATTTTCTCGCCGGTGAAAAGTTTGAACGTTGCTTCTGCATTGTCCGCGCGCGTGAGCTTTGCATGCTGCAGCGTGCGGGTCAGATAGAGATCGTAAGCCGCCTTGCCGGTCACCGCGATGCGCACGCCGTCGCGATCGACATCGCTGATCGTCTTGAACGGCGATCCCGGCGGCACCAGATAGGTCGCTTCGATTTCCACGTACGCCGCGGTAAAAGTTATTTCATTCGCGCGCTTGGGCTCAATGGCGAGAAAGCCGACCTGCCACTCGCCTTTGCCGGCCGACTCGGCAAGCGCGCCGGCGCTTTCATACGTAACGATCTCGACCGGCACGCCCAACCGCTTGCCCAGTTCGTGCGCGAGGTCGAGCGCGACGCCGCTCGGCGCGCGCGTCACCGGATCGCGCGCGGTGAGCAGGATATTGGAAAAATTGATGCCGACGCGCAATTTGCCCGACGGCGCGAGATCGGCGCGTGCGCCCGCCGTATTCTCACTCATGGGTACACGCGCCGCGCGCACGCGCGGACCAAACGCTGCACGCGCTATTCTCACGATGTTCTGGATATCTCATAAGGATAAACTCCCGGTAGCTGACGAAATCAAACCCCGATAATGTAACCTATCACGCTGTCATGCACGTTAAACGTGCCGCCTCACCCCGACTGGATTTAAGTAACGCGGTCGCCCGGGATTCATCCCAATACTTTGCCGGAGAACAACAATGAAGCTTGCTCTGTACTACGCTCCCATGACCTGTGCACTCGTGCCCTACGTTACGCTGATCGAAGCCGGGGCCGATTTCGCGGTCGAAAACGTCAACTCGCGTTCGGGGCAGTTGAAGACACCCGAGTTTCTCAAGCTAAACCCCAAGCACAAGGTTCCAGTGCTGGTAATCGACGGCGAGCCGTTGACTGAAAATATCGCTATCCAGATCTGGATAGCGCGCAACTTTCCGCAGGCGAAGCTCCTGCCGGCGGATCCCGCAGCCGAGATCAAGGCCATTTCGCTGATGGCGTGGTGCTGCTCGGGAATTCATCCTCACCTGACACCCAACGCGCGGCCGGAGAATTATTGCGACCTGCCGGGCTCGGAGGATAGCGTGAAACGCATGGGCAACAAGCTGCTGTTCGAGGATTTCGCGCTCGCCGACAAGCTGCTCGCCGGCCGCGAATGGTTCTGCGAACATTTCACCGCGGTTGACGCCTACTTCTTCTGGTGCTTCCGGCGCGCGCTGTCGTTCAAGCTCGACCTCGCGGCGTTCGGCAACTGCGTGGCGCATTTCGAGCGCGTGCGGCAGCGTCCCAGCGTACAGAAAGTCGAAGCCTACGAAAAACAAGTACAGGCCCAGTTCGCCAGGGCGGCCTGAGAGCGGCAGAATTCAGGCTTCGGAAATCTAACTCGCGCGGCGGTCACTCATCACGTGCCGAGGTAACGCTTCTCAAGATGCTTGCGCAAATGCGCCGGGTTCAGGGCTTCGCCGCTCGCGCGCTGCACGAGCTCCGGCGTGTCCCAGCGGCTTGCCTGCGACCAGATATTTGCATTGAGCCAGTCGAACACGGGCGTGAGATCGCCCGCGGCTATCTTCGCATCGAGATCCGGCGTGGCGCGGCGCATTGCGGCGAACCACTGCGCCGCATACATCGCGCCCAATGTGTAGCTCGGAAAATAGCCGAATGCGCCGTCGGTCCAGTGCACGTCCTGCATGCAGCCGTTCCTGTAGTCGCCGCGCGTGTCGATGCCGAGCAGCGTCTGCATTTTCTCGTCCCACAGCGCGGGGATATCCTCCGCTTCGATTTCGCCTTCGATCAGCGCGCGCTCGATTTCATAACGCAGGATGATGTGCGCCGGATAAGTGACTTCGTCAGCGTCCACGCGAATAAAGCCGGGTTTGCTGCGCGTCAGCAGGCGGAACAGGTTGTCGGCATCGAACGCATCCTGCGCGCCGAAATGCGCGGTCAGCATGGGCGCGAGCAAACCGACGAAGCCGCGGCTGCGCGCGAGCTGCATCTCGAACGACAGGCTCTGGCTCTCGTGGATGCCGTACGAGCGCGCGACGCCGAGCGGTTGTTCCAGCCATTCGCGCGGCAGATTCTGCTCGAAGCGCGCGTGGCCCGTTTCGTGGATGGTGCCCATCAGGCTCTGCGCGAAATCGTCTTCGCGGTAGCGCGTGGTCAGGCGCACGTCCTCGGGCACGCCGCCACTGAATGGATGCGTGCTTTCGTCGAGACGCCCACCGGCGAAATCGAAGCCCAGGCGCTGCATGACCGCGAGATTCAGCGCGCGCTGGGATGCGACGGGAAATGGCGGCACCGGCGCGATGACTTGCTCACCGTGCTGCTTCGCCTTCACCTGCGTAATGAGAGCGGGCAGCCACTGCTTGATGTCGGCGAATATGCGGTCAATGTCCGCCGCACGCACGCCGGGCTCGAAGCGGTCCATCAACGCGTCGTAACGCGTGAGCCCCGAATCCGCGGCCAGCAACCGCGCCTCTTCACGCGCCAGCTCGACCACGGGACGAAAGTTTTCCAGAAAACCGCGCCAGTCGTTCGCCGGCCGCTGGCTGCGCCAGGCGTGCTCGCACTTTGCACCCGCCAGGGTTTTCGCCTCGACGAGCGATTCGGGCAGCGCGTTCGCGTCGCGCCAGTCGCGCTTGATCTCGCGCAGGTTCGCGCGCTCGACGTCAGAGAGCGGCTCCTGCTCCGCCGCGCGCAACAGCTCGGCAAGGCGCGGCTCGGTGCGCGTGCGATGACGCAATGCATTCAACTCGGCCTCGGCCGCAGCACGCGCATCGTTGCCTTTGGGCGGCATCATCGCGTTGCGATCCCAGCCGACAATGGATGCCAGATGGTTGTAGCGGTAGAGTCGCGTCCAGACGCGGCAAAGCTCGGTGTAACTCGGTGCGGTTGCGGACATAGGCAGTTGCGCCGGCGCGTTGCGCGCGGGCTCAGAGTTTAGGAATGCGCAGGGTCTTGCTGATCATTAGCGTGCCGGACACGAAGAACATCAGCGCCAGCGGATGCAGTTCCCACGGGCCCAACGCCCAGGCGCCGCCGTACAGCTGGGCACCAAGCCGGTCCTGCCACGCGAGCACGGCCAGTACCGCGACCAGCAGCACGCTCGTCGGTATCGGCGTGCCTTCAAAGTACGCGACCTTGTCGCTGCCCTGCGACAGGCTCTCGGCCGTCACGTTGTAGCGCGCGAGGCGGCTCACGCCGCAGCACACGAAGTAGACCAGTATTGCCGCGTCCCAGCCGCCGCGCATGCCCGCGGCGAAGCCGAGCGCGGCCGGCGCCACGCCGAACGAAATAACATCTGAGAGCGAATCGAGCTCGCGGCCGAGCGCCGAATTGGTGTGCCGCCAGCGCGCGATGCGGCCATCGAGCACGTCGAACACGAAAGCCGCCGGCGCCATCGCCGCCGCCCAATAAAAATGGGCCGGCGATGCGTTGCCGACGTAAATCATGGCGAGAAATATTGTCGCCACGCCGCACGCTGCATTCGCGAGGGTGAAGAAATCGGCAAGGTGAAACCCGCGCACCATCGAGAAATGTTTCGGTGCACGGGCTGCTACGGATGCGGGTGGGAGCGACATGGTTAGGAGCCCATAACATAATGAAACACGCGTGCGTTGCAGCCAGAATTGTTGAGCGCAAGGCGCCCGGTGAAGGCAATAGTCATTCTATTGCCAAGATGAGCAACGCCGCCATCGCCGATTCTGGCTGCAACCCTTCGGGCTGGCACGAGTTTTGGCTCATAACTTTGTCACACGCCACTTACTTAGAATGACTAAGTCGCGTGTCCTGCTTCGCGTTCTGAGCCAAAATCGTGACAGCGCATCGCGCGTTTCATTATGGTACGGGCTCTAAGTATATCGCAGGCTCGCGCGAAGGTTATCGTCGATCGGCAAGGCGAGTATAATTCCGCCCCTCTCGCGGCCGCGCGAACGCTCGCAAATTGAAACTATTACAACGCCCGCATTGCCTTCAGGATAGCAAACGCACATGAAACCCGACGATTCCAGACTCTCGCTTCCGCAGCAGCACGTCAGCATGGACGTGCTGCTCGAGAAATACGCCAAAGGCGGCGAGCAGAGCGCGGATGACGTGCGCCGCCGCGTCGCGCGCGCGCTGGCCGCGGTCGAGGCGGACCCTACGCGCTGGGAACAGGAGTTCTTCGAGGCGCTGGCCGGCGGCTTCATACCTGGTGGTCGCGTCAATTCCGCGGCCGGCACCAACCTGCAGGCGACCTTGATCAATTGTTTCGTGCAGCCGGTCGGCGACTCTGTTTCGCAGACGGTGGACGGCCGGCCCGGCATTTACGTGGCGCTGATGGAAGCCGCTGAAACCATGCGGCGCGGCGGCGGCGTCGGCTATGATTTTTCGAACATCCGGCCGAAAGGCGCCTACGTGCGCGGGACGCATTCGTCCGCGAGCGGCCCGGTTTCGTATATGCGCGTTTTCGACCGCAGTTGCGAGACCGTCGAATCCGCCGGCTCGCGGCGCGGCGCGCAAATGGGCATCCTGCGCTGCGATCATCCCGACATCGAAGACTTCATCCACGCCAAGGACCGCGGCGACCTCGCGAATTTCAACGTCAGCATCGCGGTCACCGACGCTTTCATGCGTGCGGTCGAGAGCGACGACGACTGCGAACTCGTGCATAAGACCCCGCCCGACACGCGCGCCGGGTCGGCGGCCATCCAGCGCGCGGACGGCGCATGGATTTACCGTTCGGTCAAAGCACGTGACTTATGGCAGCAGGTCATGCACTCGACGTACGATCATGCCGAACCGGGCATAGTATTCATCGACCGCATCAACGACGACGACAACCTGTCCTATTGCGAGCGGCTCGACGCAACGAATCCTTGCGGTGAACAACCGCTTCCCGCGTACGGCTGCTGCTGCCTGGGCAGCATCAATCTCACACTGTTCGTCACCGACGCATTCCGCCCGAAGGCGCGCTTCGATTTCGCGGCGTTCGCGCGCGTCATATATCCGGCCGTGCGCATGCTCGACAACGTGCTCGACGTCACCGTATGGCCGTTGCCGCAGCAGCAGGCCGAAGCGCGCGCCAAGCGCCGCATCGGCCTGGGCTTTACCGGGCTTGGCGACACGCTGGTCATGCTTGGCCTCAAGTACGACACCGATGCGGCGCGCCGCATGGGCGCCGACATCGCCGAATTCATGCGCGACGAAGCGTATGCGGCATCGCTGGCGATCGCAAAGGAAAAAGGCGCGTTCCCGCTGTTCGACGCCAAACGCTTTCTGGAAGCGCCGCGCTTCGCTTCGCGCCTGCAGGCCGGGCTCAAGAGCCAGATCGCCGCGCACGGCGTGCGCAACAGCCATCTGCTGTCGATCGCGCCAACCGGCACCATTTCGCTCGCGTTCGCCGACAACGCGTCCAACGGCATAGAGCCGCCGTACGCGTGGACTTATCAGCGCAAGAAGCGAATGCCCGACAACACGCATCGCACCTACGACGTCGAAGACCACGCCTGGCGCCTCTACCGCCATGGCGACGGCGACGTGAACAATTTACCGGCGCATTTCGTCACCGCGCTCGAAATCTCTGCGCTCGATCACATGCGCATGGTGGCCGCCATCGCGCCGTTCGTGGATTCGGCGATCAGCAAGACGGTCAACGTGCCGGAGGATTATCCGTACGCGCAATTCGAGAATCTGTATCTCGAAGCGTGGAAATCCGGCCTCAAAGGCATCGCCACCTACCGTCCCAATACCGTGCTGGGCAGCGTGCTGTCGGTGGCCCCCGCCACCGCTGCGGTCGAACCCAACGATTTGGACACCTCGGACACCAACCGCCGTATCCGTCTTGAAGCGGCGCCCGAAGCGGCGCTGCTGAGCCTGCGCTGGCCCGGGCGTCCGCTGCTGCCTGACGGCAACCCGGCATGGACGTATATGGTCGAGTCGCCGTTCGGCCGCTTCGCGATTTTCGTCGGTCATGTGGAGAATGCCGCACCTTATCCGTTTGAAGTG
Source organism: Burkholderiales bacterium (assembly GCA_039928535.1). Taxonomy (GTDB): domain Bacteria; phylum Pseudomonadota; class Gammaproteobacteria; order Burkholderiales; family SG8-41; genus PALSA-1004. The sequence goes on along the minus strand of JBDSSV010000190.1, from coordinate 2,778 downwards.
TGGATCAACGGCAACGAGCAACCGCGCGGACTCGGCGCCATCGCGAAGACATTGTCGATGGACATGCGCGCGCTAGACGCGAAATGGCTGCGCATGAAACTCGATGTGCTCGCGCGCACCGGCGGCGATGCGTTCGATTGCGCGATGCCGCCGGACGGCAAGCCGCTGCGCGTGCCGAGCACCGTGGCCGCGTTCGCGCGCATCGTGCGCTATCGCGTCGACAAGCTCGGCGCGCTGGCGGAAGCCGGTGGCAAATCGCCGGTGCTGAACGCGCTGTTCGCGACCAAGGAACCCAAGACCGGCACCGACGGCACGATGTCGTGGACGGTTGACGTGTATAACCCGAGCTCGCAGGACGATTTCGTGCTGATGCTAAAAGAACTCGTGCTGCCCAATGGCCAGCGCCGGCCCTACTCGATGTGGATGGCCGGCGCGTATCCGAAGGCGCTCGACGGCCTGTGCAAGCTGCTGTCGCTCGATATGCGCGTCATCGACCCCGCGTGGATAGGCATGAAGCTGAGGAAGCTGTTGTCGTACGACGAGCCTCTCGGCGACTTCATGGCGCGCGTGCCGGGCGCCGAACGCCAGGAAAATTTTGCGAGCACCGTGGCGTACGTCGCGCGCCTTGTCGTTCATCGCTACGCGATGCTCGGCATACTCGACGAGCGCGGGTTTCCGGTCAGCGACATGGGCGTGCTCGAAGTGCCGGACGACGACCGTAAATCCGCGGCCTTCGATTACCGGCCGGTGCACGGCAAACTGTGTAAGGAATGCGGCAACGTAGCGGTGATCAAGAAAGACGGCTGCGAATTCTGCACGGCGTGCGGCGCTATTGGAGCATGCGGCTGAATTGCGCGTGAGGACAGTCGCTTTACCTGGCGGCGAACGTGTCCCTGTTTTCGGTCAGGGCACCTGGTACATGGGCGACGACCGCGCAACACGGGCCGAGGAAATCGCAGCCTTGCAGCACGGTGTCGATCTCGGTGCGACGCTGATCGACACCGCCGAGATGTATGGCGACGGGCGCGCCGAGCAGCTTGTCGGCGAGGCGATCGACGGTCGCCGCGATGAAGTTTTTCTTGTCAGCAAAGTCCTGCCGCAGAACGCGACCACGCGCGGCACCGTGAGCGCGTGCGAGAAAAGTCTCAAGCGCCTCAAGACCGACCGCCTTGACTTATATCTGCTGCACTGGCGCGGCGGCGTGCCGTTCGCGGAAACGCTGGCAGCGCTTGCCGCGCTGAAAGACGCCGGCAAGATCCGCAATTACGGCGTGAGCAATCTCGATCTCGCCGACATGCGGGAATTCCTGTCGCTGCCCGGCGGCGCTGCGACGTCAGTCAACCAGCTGCTCTACAACCTGACGCGGCGCGGCATCGAACACGACCTGCTGCCGTGGCTGCGCGGGCACCGGATCCCGGTCATGGCGTATTCGCCGCTCGAGCAGGCGCGGCTCGTCACCGACGCAAAACTCGCCGCGTTCGCGCTCAAATACGACATGGCACCCGCACAGGCTGCGCTCGCCTGGCTGCTCGCCAATGATGACGTCATCGTCATACCCAAATCGGGCCACCGCGGCCGGCTTGAGGAAAACCTTGGCGCGCTGGACCATGCGCTGACGGCAGCGCAGATGAAGGAACTCGATGCGCTGTTCCCGCCGCCGCGCGGCGTGCGTCCGCTCGAAATGCTTTAGCCGGGGCGGGCGACCGCGTTTAGCGTCGACTCCTCGGCGTCGGCGTCACATTCTCGCCAAGCGGTCCACTGCGCTCGCGCTTTACAAACGGCTTTTGCCCATGCAAATAGCGCCTGGCGCCCTTCAAAACCCGCGATGCACTCCCTGGCCCGCATGTTGCATAAGCCTTGCCAGTTTTGCGTAAACGCGTCGGCCTGCCGGGTCACGCGCGCAACGCATGACACAGGGCAACGGCGAGGAGTCTGCAATGCTGGAAGTCGATCTCGAGAGCCCCGACCTGACGGTGGAGCGTTCCATCGCGGAAAGCTGCTCGATTTATGGCCGCGTGACTTCAGTCAAGGTTCATCGCGAGCCGTCGGCTTTTGCGCTCATCGAGATGTCGCAGCGCGAGCAGACCTTCAAAGTCGCCGCCCAGTACGGCGGTTCAGCATTCGGGACTTCGGCGCTCGTGCACCTCACGCACAAATCCCGCTAGCCTGGACATCCTCGCGCGCTGATGACGTGCGTGGACGGCGCGCCGTTTCCCCGCGCTGCATGGCTTCCGCTATCATCGGGCCATCGAAAACTCAGCATCGCCTGCGCAGCCCCGCTTTGCGCGGCGTCTTGAACATGCCTCTCTGTCGCGCCGGTTTTACGATGGTCGAAATGCTGATAGTGGTCGCGATCGTCGCCATATTGGCGTTGATGGCGGTGCCCAGTTTCCAGGACCAGATCATCCGCGACCAGATCACTGCGTCCATTCCGCTTGCCGACATCGCAAAAATGCCTACCGCCGCGACGTGGAGCACCTTGCAGACATTTCCACCGGACAATCCCAGCGCCGGGCTGCCGCCGGCCGACAAGATCGTCAACAACGCGATCAGCTCGGTCGCCGTGCAGGACGGCGCCATCCATATCACGTTCGGCAACCGCGCCAACGGCGTGATCACGGGAAAAATACTGACGCTGCGCGCCGCCGTCGTCGAAGACGCGCCCGTGGTGCCGGTAACGTGGGTGTGCGGCTATGCCGAAGCGCCCGACAAAATGACTTTGCATGGCCAGAACAAGACCAATATACCCGCGAGTTTTCTGCCATTCGCCTGCCGTTC
>JBDSSV010000189.1:0-4828 GCA_039928535.1 Burkholderiales bacterium | reverse complement strand
ATTAGCCCGGCCAGCGGGCCGCCGTCTGCGCATCGACATCAGCGACGGGCTTCCCATCAGGTGCGCCCGTTGTAGCGACTTAGCAACAGACCCTGAGTAACTGTCGAGAAATCCACCATAAAGCATTGACTTCGCTTATTTTTTGTCCTACCTTGGTCTCGCAGTTCGATTCGGTCGAAGAACGTGGGCGACGGGGGTGCGTTATGGTGTCCAAAACCTTAAAGACTTTAGGCATAGTTGGCAGCCTGGGCGCGGTTCTGCTCGCGGGTCCGCTGGCGGCTGCAGAAACCGCCGCAAACCCACCGCTCGCGCAGGCACCAAAAGCAGATTCGAAAGATGCTTTGTTTGGCGATTTACCGCCGGTCGCCGCCGCGACAAAGCCCCCGTCCGAAAATTCTGGGGGTTGGAATGGGTACATCGCGGGGCAACTCGCGCGCGACTACAAGAGCCCGGAACATTGGTCGAACGCCCGGCTACGCGCCGAAGTCGCGCGTCGCGGTCAATTCAACAGCAACGTCAAATGGAAAATAAGCGCGCGCGCCGAATACGATGCAGCTTACGACCAGTCCAACTTCTACCCTGCGGAAGTGCGGCGCGACCAGCGTTACGATTTCACGCTGCGCGAGAATTATCTCGACATCACGGCGGGAAATCTCGAAATGCGTCTCGGCCGTCAACACATCGTTTGGGGCGAAATGGTCGGGCTTTTCATTGCCGACGTGGTTTCAGCGCGCGACCTTCGCGAATTTATCCTGCCCGAGCCGGACCTCGAAACGCTGCGCATCCCGCAGTGGGCAGCGCGCGCCGAATACTTCAAAGGAGATTTGAAGGCAGAAGCCATCTGGATTCCGGTACCGAGTTTCGACAATATCGGCAAGCCGGGCGCGGAATTTTTTGCAACTCCGATTCCCGGGCCCGGAGGCACCACCTTTCTGGGGGAGCAGATTCCGGCACGAAAACTTTCGAACAGCAATTACGGCGTGCGGTTGACAGCGCTTAAAAATGGCTGGGACATGGCCGGGTTTTACTATCACAGCCTCGATGTCAATCCCACTTACTACCGCAGCGTCAGCGCGGCACCCGCCCCGGTCTTTACCTACCAGGCACGCCACGATTCGATCAATCAGTTCGGCGGCACGGTGGCGAAGGACCTTGGTCGCTTCGTTCTGAAGGCCGAAGCTGTATATACAAATGGGCGCCAGTTTGGAACGACGACACTGACGCAGCCCAATGGCCTCGTGGGTCAACGTACCATCGACTACGCGATTGGCGCAGATATGAACATCTTCAAAGAGACCCGCTTGAATTTTCAGTTTTTTCAGAGAGTATTCACGAACCATAGCGCCTCCATCCCGGAGGACAGGTATGAGCCGGGCGCCAGCGTGTTGGTGGAAGGTCCTATCGCGGCAAAGTGGGAGGCCCGGGCACTTTTCGTCCGCAGTTTGAATCGCAATGACTCGATGCTCAGAACCCGGCTCGCCTGGAAATTCGAAAAAAACTGGCGCCTGCTGATGGGCGTCGACATATTCAGTGGTCCGCCGCTCGGCATCTTCGGCCGTTATCAGGATAAAGACCGCGTCTACAGCGAAGTGCGCTATTCCTTTTGACCGGCGCGGCCAGTCGACCGGGAGGCCTCGCAATCCGGATTCATATGTTGTGTTTTAAAGCCTCCACCACATCGAATCGCGATACGCGCCTGCCCGGCAGTATGGAAGCCAGTAGCGTAGCAAAAAAACCGATCGCGAACGCCCCAAAAATCCAGATGGGAATGATTTGCACCCGGGCGATGTAGCCGAAATTCGCATTGGGCGGCGGCGGCATCGGAATACCAATTGCTGAAATTACGAGCGCCAGTACCATGCCGACGCCTGCGCCCAGCAACCCGCCGACACAGCCGAGAATCAAGCTTTCGGTGACGATGAGCCGAAAAACGTATTGGCCCCGGTTTCCCAATGCCATCATCGTCCCGAATTCTCCAACCCGCTCGAATACGCTCATATTGACGCTGTTGGTAACGCTGAGAAGCACCATAATGAGAATGATCAACTGGAGAAAGCCGAACTGGCGCCGGTAAAGCTCAACCGTCTTTTCGTAAAAATCGTTGAGCTCTATCCACGTTTTCACCTCTAGGCCTTGCGCTGAGAATTCGGTCCTCAGCAATTTCGTTAACCGTGTCGTTTCAGCCGTATTCTTGAGCGTCACGACGATCGCATTGGCATCTTTAGTGCCCAGCAGTTCTTTGGCCGCATCCAGCGGGATTCTTACAGCGCGCGCATCGTAGTCGCTGGAGAAACTCTGGAAGATACCGACCACCTCGAAATCGAGGCTGTTCAGCGCACCCTCGAGCGCATTCGCGAGTATCGTCACGCGGTCGCCGATTTTCAATTTCAGCGCCTTCGCCACACCATAGCCGACCACGATACCGAACGTGTCTTTGTCGCTGAGCTGGCGGCCTGCCGTGAATGTAACGGAGCTGCCCAAACGCGCCTCCCGATCAGGCTCGCCCCCCTCTCCAATTATTGGCAAGTCACTGCGTCCCGTATTGAGCAGGCCCGAGAAGTTAAGCCGGGCCATCGTGTCTTCAACGCCGGGTATCCGACGGATGCGCTCTTTTACTTCGTCGGAATTGCCAATCAAATACTTCTCGGGACTGCGCGAGCCCGCTGAGTAATAGCCTTGTTTGTACAATTGCGCATGACCTGACTGCGAATGAATGAACGCCTCGCCCAATTGCACAAAAATATCATTCACCCAGCCGCCGGCAAGCACGAGACCTGCGACACCGAACACAATCGCCGCCAGCGTCATGGCGGTATGCATTTTCTGCCGGACGATATTGCGTAGTGCAAGCTTGAATAGACCCTGCATACCTAGAGTCGGCTTTTGCCGTTACCGGCCGCCGTGCCATTAATAATTCTGGCTGCAACGCACACGTATTTCATCGGGTTAAGCACTTTCAGCGATTAAAGCGCAAAGCATCTACGATTGACTGGCGGGAGGCCTTCCAGGCGGGGAAAATGCTCGCGATCAGCGTAATTGCGATTGCAAGCACCAGCGCTTCAATGGCGCTTTGGGGCGTCACGAGAACTGCGCCGGTATAGCCATGCGCCATCCCTGGGGGCGCCGGCATCGGTATCCCTATCGATGAAATCACTGCTGCCAGGCCAACGCCCGCGAGCACGCCCACGACACCGCCAATACACCCCAAAAGCAGACCTTCGCTAAGGAACAGTCGCAAAATCCCGGTTCGTCGCACGCCCAGCGCCATGGCGGTCCCGATTTCTCCGATCCTCTCGATTACCGTCATGGTCATGGTGTTCGAAATACTCAGCAGAATGATGATGGCAATAATCAATTTGATAGCCTGGACCTGCCTGGTGAAGAGTTGCGCGGTTTTGTTATAAAAATTTGCAAGCTCATACCACGGCACGATTTCCACTCCCTGATTGCCGAGCCTCGCCCGCAGGTTCGCCAAAACGCGATCAGTGTCCGCAGTCTTATTGAGCAACACAATCCAGACGTGAGAGCCCTTACTGCGCAACAAAGTACGCGCAGTGTCGATGGGGATGCGCAAGGCGGCATCGTCATACGCTTTAGTAACCGTCGAGAACAGGCCGCGCACGGAGAGTTCAACTGCGTTGGTGCCGCCGGTTGCGGTATTAGCCAAAAGCACCACAGTGTCGCCTACGGTTATGCCCAGATTGCGCGCCAGGCCCTCGCCCACGATCACGGACTTGCGATCGTCTGCCTTCAGATTGCTCCCGGATGAGATCTGTAGGCCGTTGCCAAACGCTGCTTCAGCGAGCGGGTCGACCCCCTCGCCAATAAACGACAAGGTTGCGTCCCCATGGCTAATCAGCCCTGAAAATGACAACCGGGGCGCAACCACTTTAATTGCGCCTGCATTTTCTGTTTCTCCCAGCAGGGGCGTCTCGTTCGGCAGCAGGAATGCGTAGGGATCTGCCTTACCTGAATCGTAATAACCGGGCTTGACGATTTGGATATGCCCAAGTTGGCCGTTAATGGTGGACTCCCGGAAATCCATCAAAATCCACTCGATGAAACCGCTGGCGACAATGAGTGCAGTGATGCCAAAAGATATGGCGCCTATCGCCACTGCACTGCGGCGCCGTTGACGCACGATATTGCGATATCCGAGCGACAGGTCGAGCCAGATTGTATTCAAATCGTTTCCACGAATGAGCGTGCCATTTTGGAAAATAGATGGCGCTGGGTCAATTAAGGTGACTTCATCATGATGGTAGCATCGGACACAGGGTCCCGAATACTGTGCACCCCACGTTTACGTCGAATTATGGCGAACGGGCTATCAGAAATTCCCCATCCACAGCTGCTCAGGATCCATGAACCGCGCTGGGCGGCACCGGGAAGCCCTCGGCAACGGCCACGCGAACGAGAGCATCTTCCATCATCTGTCGAGCCGTCGCGGCAGTGAGCTCGAGATCACGATGCAGGGCTGCGTCGTCGGGGCCGCGGTTCGCGCATTCGGCGCTGTAGCGTTCGAAGCTGCCGAGACTCAGCACCAGTTCCACAAGGTGGCGAGGGCATTCGCAGTAGACGGTGGTCGATGCGGCAGCAATCTCGGACAGTGCACGTTCATCGAATCGGGCGGGGGCTGGCGTCCGGGCGCGCATGCTTCGCGCGACCGCCGTCGTTCGCGCTTGGGGCACCCGCAACATGGCACGGCACAGCGACTCGATCTCGGCTACATCCGACGGCGCGCGCGCCACTTCGTGACCCGCCACCCGTAACCGCCGAATCACGGCGCTCGCGGCGAAACGGTAGAGAACAAGCACCTGCGCGGCCC
>JBDSSV010000188.1:0-3656 GCA_039928535.1 Burkholderiales bacterium | reverse complement strand
ACCCAGCGCATGCTGGCCATGTTCCGAAAATAAGCGAGACGATCCATGTCCTCAAGCCTGGTAACTGTCGCTTATATCGGCGCGACAATATTATTTATCCTCAGCCTCGGCGGCCTGTCCAATCCTGAAACGTCTCGGCGCGGCAACCTCTACGGCATCATCGGCATGACCATCGCGGTGCTGGCCACCGTGCTCGGCCCGCGCGTCACCGCGGCCGGCATTCCGTGGATCGTCGGCGCGATGGTGGCGGGCGGCGGCATCGGCTTGTACCTCGCCCGCACCGTGCAGATGACGCAGATGCCGGAGTTGGTCGCGTTCATGCACAGCCTGGTCGGCCTCGCCGCCGTTGTCGTCGGCTATGCGAGCTACGTCGATCCGACTTCGACGCTCAACCTCAGTTCCGCCGAAAAGACCATCCACGAACTCGAGATTTATATCGGCGTGTTCATCGGCGCTATCACGCTGTCCGGTTCGGTCATCGCGTTCGGTAAATTGTCGGGCAAGATCGGCGGTAAGCCCTTGCTGCTGCCCGCGCGCCATTGGCTTAATCTGGCGGGCCTGTTGGTCGTGCTCTGCTTCGGGCGCGAGTTCGTTCATGCCGAAACTGTCGCGCAGGGCATGACGCCGCTGATCGTGATGACGGTGGTCGCGCTTTTATTCGGCATCCACATGGTGATGGCGATCGGCGGCGCCGACATGCCGGTGGTGGTGTCGATGTTGAACAGTTACTCGGGCTGGGCGGCCGCGGCGACCGGCTTCATGCTCTCCAACGATCTGCTGATCGTAATCGGCGCGCTGGTCGGTTCCAGTGGCGCAATTCTTTCGTACATCATGTGCCAGGCAATGAACCGTAATTTCATCAGCGTGATCGCCGGCGGGTTTGGTGGAGGTGCACCGGCAGCATCGGCAGGGGGTGCCGCGGCGCCCGCCGGCGAAGTAACGCCGATCAGCGCGACCGAAACGGCAGAACTGCTGCGCGACGCCAAGAACGTGATCATCGTGCCGGGCTACGGCATGGCGGTTGCGCAAGCTCAGCATACGGTCAACGAGATCACGAAATTTTTGCGCGAAAAAGGCGTCAACGTGCGCTTCGGCATCCATCCGGTCGCGGGCCGCATGCCCGGCCACATGAACGTGCTGCTGGCCGAAGCGAAAGTGCCCTACGACATCGTGTTTGAAATGGATGAAATCAACGAGGATTTCCCGACTACCGATGTCGCGATGGTCATCGGCGCCAACGACATTGTGAACCCGGCGGCGCAGGACGATCCGACGAGCCCCATCGCGGGTATGCCCGTGCTCGAGGTATGGAAAGCGAAAAATTCGATCGTCATGAAACGCAGCATGGCGTCGGGCTATGCGGGTGTGGACAATCCGCTCTTCTACAAAGAGAACAACCGCATGCTGTTCGGCGATGCGAAGAAGATGCTGGATGAAGTGCTGGCCGCGCTGAAAGCCTGACATTCACCGCAATTCGCACGCAACAAAAAGGCCGCACGAGGGTGCGGCCTTTTTTTTGGCGAGTGCGTTTACGCGTGTATTTCAGCGCTCGTCGTGACGACCGGGAAGTGCGCAGCCTCCATCACGGGAATGGATTTCAACCCCGAGCCGGTGTTGACGATGACGATTTGCTCGTCGGGGTTGATCATTTTTTTCGCGATGGCTTTGCGCAGGCCGGCCAGCGTGGTCGCACTTTCCGGACAGGCGAAAATGCCTTCCAGGCGCGTCAATTCGTCGACCGCGGCGAACGCTTCGGGCGTCGACACCGAAATGGCCGCGCCGCCGTGTTTCTTCATCAATGCCAGCACCGCCTTGCCGCCGGGCGGATTGGGTGAGCGCAAACCGCCGGGAGGGATGTCGATTTTGCCCCACGCCGTGCATGCGTCCCTGCCTTCGTCGAATGCCTTGACGACCGGCGCGCAACCTTCAAACTGGGTGACATACAGGCGCGGCAGCGTGCCGGTTATCCAGCCAAGCTGCAGCAGCTCTTCGAATGCTTTCCAGATGGCAATCGCACCCAGGCCGCCGCCCATCGGATAGAAAATAGCCGCCGGCATTTTCCAGCCGAGCTGCTCGGCGATTTCGAGCCCCATGGTTTTCTTGCCTTCGAGCCGATACGGCTCCTTCAGCGTGCAGATATTGAGCCAGCCGTTGCGCTCGCAGGCTTCTGCAACCATGCGGCCTGCTTCATGCCAGTTCTCGACGAGAAAGGTCGGCTGTCCAGTCGCGCGGCAATGCTGCAGGCTCGCGGGCTGCACGTCGGTCGGCAGCAGGTTGACGCAGGTGATGCCGGCGCGCGCCGCGTAGAGACTCCACGAGCCGCCCGCGTTGCCGGAGCTGTTGTGCGACACCGTTTTTACGCCCATCTCGACGTAACGCGAAATGGCGACGGCCGCGCCGCGGTCCTTGAAAGTCCCGCTCGGATTGCGGCCCTCGTCTTTGACTGTGAGGCTGTGCAGGCCGAGCGCGCGCGCCAATCGCGGCGTGGACAGCAGCGGCGTAAAACCTTCGCCCAGCGACACGGCGGCCTGCGGATTGTCGACCGGCAGCAAAGCCGCATAGCGCCAGAGCGTGGCAGGACCTTGCGCGATAGTCTGCGGCGACACATCTTTCTTGATGCGCTCGAGGTCGTAGCGTGCGTAGAGCACATCGCCGGGCGTGGCATTGCGTGGGGTGCCGGCATCGAGTTTGTCGCCGGCGCTGTTTTCCAAATGTGTGAGGTAGGTCATGGTGGCGGGTCAGTCCAGTTTGATGCCGGATTTCACAACGACTTCTTTCCAGCGCTTGACGTCGTTTTCGATCAGCTTCTTGAATTCGTCGGGGCCTAGCGTGCCGATGTCAAGCGCGAGCGCGGCGAAGCGTTCCTTGACGTCGGGCTGCGTCAGCGCCTGCGCAATCGCCGCGTGCAATTGCTTGACGACGGCCGGTGGCGTACCGCCGGAAGCGAGCACGCCATACCAATGCGACACGACGAATCCGCTGACGCCCGACTCGATGAAGGTGGGTACGGTCGGCACAACGGGGTGGCGTTGCGCGCTGGTGATGCCCAGTCCTTTCATGCGGCCGGACTTCAGGTGCGGAATGGACACCGGCGAGCCGAGCAGGCCGAGCGGAATCTGGCCCGCGACTACGTCGGAGATCGCCGGACCGCCGCCCTTATAAGGCACGTGATTGAGCGTCAATCCGGTGCGCAAGTGCAGCAGCTCATAGGTCATGTGCGGAGAGCTGCCGGTACCCGACGTCCCCAGCGCGAACCTGGCGGTCTGCTCGCGTGGCATCGCCAGCAGCTCCTTCAGGGAGCTCGCGGCGAACGACGGATGCGCGACGAGGATTTGCGGCGTGGTCGCGACCAGCATGATAGGCGCGAAATCTTTTACCGGGTCGTAGGTCGGCTTGCTCGTGATGGCGGCGTTGATCGCGTGCGGCACGTCGGAGAGTATCAGCGTGTAGCCGTCCCCGGGCGCATTGGCCACGATCTCGGTGGCGATCATGCTCGCCGCGCCGGGCCGGTTATCGACGACGAAGGTCTGGCCGAGCGCCTCGCCGATTTTGATCGCGATAATGCGCGCGATGATGTCCGAGCCGCCGCCGGGCGCGTACGGGACAACAAATCTGACGGGTTTGTCGGGATACGCGGCTGCGCTGGCCGGCAACGC
>JBDSSV010000187.1:0-3562 GCA_039928535.1 Burkholderiales bacterium | reverse complement strand
ATCGACTTCTGCCAGGACGGCCGCGATCGCGTGATCGAATACGTGCGGCAGAAATACAGCGCCGATAGCGTGTCGCAGATCGTCACGTTCGGCACCATGGCGGCGAAAGCCGTCGTGCGCGACGTCGGGCGCGTGCTCGATCTCGGTTACAACTTCTGCGACCAGCTCGCGAAGCTGGTGCCGTTCCAGCCCGGCCGCCACATCACGCTGCGCCGGCGCACCGATCGCAACGACGACCAGACGATCTATGCGCGCGAAGTCGAGCCCCTGATCAATCAGCGCGAAGCGCAGGAAGAAGAGGTGCGTGAGCTGCTCGAGCTGGCGGAACGCCTCGAGGGCCTGACGCGCAACGTCGGCATGCACGCGGGCGGCGTGCTGATCGCGCCGGGCAAGCTCACGGATTTTTGCCCGTTGTATGCCGCGGAAGGCTCGGTCAGCGTCGTCTCGCAGTTCGACATGAAGGACGTCGAAGCGGTGGGGCTCGTCAAGTTCGACTTTCTCGGGCTCACCACGCTGACGATACTCGACTGGACGTTGCGCTACATCAAGCGCCTCGACCCCGCATCGACCATCGCGCTCGAGTCAATACCGCTCGACGACGCCGACGCCTACCGCATATTTTCGTCGGCGAAGACCACTGCCGTGTTCCAGTTTGAATCGCGCGGCATGCGCGATCTCCTGAAACAGGCGCGGCCCGACCGTTTCGAGGACATCATCGCGCTGGTCGCGCTGTACCGGCCGGGGCCGATGGACCTGATTCCCGATTTCATCGCGCGCAAGCACGGCAAGCCTTTCGAGTATCCCGATCCGCGCGTGAAGTCGGTGCTCGCCGAAACCTACGGCATCATGGTGTATCAGGAGCAGGTGATGCAGATGGCTCAGTTGGTGGGCGATTACAGCCTGGGCGGCGCCGACCTGCTGCGCCGCGCGATGGGCAAGAAGAAGCCCGAGGAGATGGCGCAGCAGCGCGACATCTTCCGCGAAGGCGCGGCGAAAACCGGCTTGAAGGAACAAAAAGCCGACGAGCTGTTCGATCTGATGGAGAAGTTCGCGGGCTACGGCTTTAACAAGTCGCATGCCGCCGCCTACGCGCTGGTCGCCTATCAGACCGCGTATTTCAAGGCGCATCATGCCGCGGCTTTCATGGCGGCCAACTTGTCGGCCGCTGCCGACGACACCGACAAGGTCAAGCAGTTCTACGAAGACGCGAGCGCGAACGGCCTCGCAGTCCTGCCGCCCGATGTGAACCGCGGCGAGTACCGCTTCGTGCCGCTCGACACCAAAACCATCAGCTACGGTCTGGGCTCGATCAAGGGCACCGGCCAATCGGCGATCGCCGCCATTGTCGCTGCGCGTGAGGGCAAGGATGGAAAAGCGGCCGGGCCGTTCAAGGATTTGTTCGATCTATGCGAGCGCGTGGACAAGCGCATCGTTAACCGGCGCGTGATCGAAGCATTGATACGTGGCGGCGCTTTCGACGCGATCGACGATCATCGCGCGCGGCTGCTCGCGTCCGTCGGCATCGCGGTCACCGCTGCCGAGCAGGCCGAGCGCAACGCTCAGCAGGTAAGCCTGTTTGGCGGCGCCGATGCTGCCGAGCACGCGCGGCCGGCGCTGGTCGAGGCCGCGCGCTGGGACCAGCGCGTGCAGCTCAAAGAGGAGAAGGTTGCGCTTGGCTTTTACCTGTCCGGACATCCGTACACGGGATACCGCGAGGAAATTGGGCAGTTCGTGCGTACGACGCTTGACCGTCTGCAGCCGAGCCAGGGCTACGCGAACAGTGCGCCTTTGCAGACCATCGCCGGCATTGTCGAGTCGGTGCGTTTCACGAAGTCGCAAACCTCGCGCATGGCGATCGTGACGTTCAGCGACGGCAATTGCACGCAGGAGGTGGTGATCTACGGTGAGACGTTTGACCAGTGCCGCAGCATGATTGTCGAAGACGCGCTGCTGGTCATGGAAGTGAAGGTACGCAACATTACGCGCAGCGGCGGTGGCGACGAGCCGGAAACGTCGTTCATGCGCATCAGCGCGGAAAAAATCTACGACCTGAATGCAGCACGCACGAAGTTTGCGCGCGGCGTGCGCCTGACGTGCAATGGCCAGTCAAACGCGCGGAAGCTGAAAGACCTGCTGGCGCCTTACCGCAACGGCCCCTGTCCGGTCTCCATCGTTTATCACAATCGCGACGCGAGCTGCGAGATCGAGCTCGGCGACGAATGGCGCATCAGCCTGCACGAAAATCTGCTGCAGTCGCTCGCCGCTTGGTTGAGCGAGCCGAACGTAACGATCGTTTATAACTGAGACTCAATTCGCAGTCGGCAACTCGCGGTATTCTGATTTCTGTTGTCTGCTTTCAGTCCGCAGATCTCAGTTCTCAGTTCTCAGTTTTCAGTCTGCAACTTAATATCCGGCCTTAGGCGCTCGGCATCGTTGCTTGCATTGAACCTCGTGTCAGGAACTTCTCGTACCAACTGGTGAGTTTTGTCCGGTTCTTGCGCCAGTCGTCGTCGCCATAGCGGAAGTCCAGCCAGCCGAGCGCGCAGGCGACGGTGATGTTGCCGATGGTCGGCTCGCCGTCGAGTGCGGAGGCTTCGCGTTCGAGCAGGTCGAGCCCGCCGTGCCATTTGCTCTTCTGCCCATCGACCCAGCCCGCCCACTGAAATTCCTTGGGGCGGACCGCCATTTCATAGCGGCACAAGATGCCGGCATCGAGGATGCCGTCGCCGGTCGCCTGCAGTCTCAGCGCTGTCCAGCGTGCGGCGCCCGTCGCCGGGAACAGCTTGCGGCCCGTGTGCAGACTGTCGAGGTATTCGCAGATGACCGGCGAGTCGAACAGCGTGCTGCCGTCGTCGAGCACCAGGGCGGGGATTTTTTTGAGCGGGTTGGCCTCAGCCAGGGCGGGGTTTTCCTGCACCGGCGACACCATGGTCGAAACTTCTTCGATTTTTTTATCGAGACCCGCTTCGCGCGCGAACACGCGCACTTTACGCACATACGGTGATGCGCTGTTGAAGAAAAGCTTCATCGGTTACTCCCCTATGGTTGGCCGTTTAACGTAATGAATCTGCAATATGCCCAAGTCTATCATCCGTGCACAGCGTCGTTCATGCGCTCGGCCGGATTTCGAATTGCGCGTAGCTGCCCTCGATTTCCCTGACGGTAATTCTTTCGACCTTTGCGCCCGGCGGCCCGCGCCGCGCTGCTTCAAGCAGTCCGTTCACTGCGTCCGCGGCCCCGGCTATCACTGCCTCAACCGTGCCGTCCGCGCAGTTGCGGGCCCAGCCGGTGCAATCCAGTTCGAGCGCTTGCCGATAGAGAAACTGCCGATAGCCGACGCCTTGCACTCGTCCTGTCGCGATCAAGTGCCGCGCAATGTGCATTCCGATCCTCGTGGGGAGAAATGGGTAAATACTGACAATACACTGCAAGGCGGTCGTTGCCAGTTGCGTAAATGACACGTTTGAACCCCGCGCCGCCGTAATGAAGAGAGCAATCAAGGTGTACAGCTCTGGCGCTTGCGGTAAACTATCCATTTGGTAACAGATAGATATAACAAAGA
>JBDSSV010000186.1:0-7012 GCA_039928535.1 Burkholderiales bacterium | reverse complement strand
CACAAGATCGGCGCGACGCCGGAGCGCGAAGCGCTCGGTTGACGGATGTGTCGCCCGCGCGAGCGGCCGCGCGGAACTCAGCCGGTTTTATTCGCCGCGGCGAACGGCCGTAGGAATTCGCGGATGCGTCGCGCGTTGACGCCGAGATCGCTGCGACCGACGCGCGATACCGATCGCATGTCGATGCGGCTCCCGTTGCCGGCCGGCGCAATGCGGATGACGATATCGTCCTTGAAGCGGAACCATTCGGTGGTGGCGGTTGCTTCGATGCGGTTTTCTTCCGGCACCGCGGCGACTATCTCCCAACCGGCGGCGCGCGCAAGGTTCAGCGTAAGCTCGAATGCAGCGCGGGGCGGCATCAGTAAAGTCACCGGCGCGATGTCGGGATAAGCCGCTTTCTGCTGCGCCGCCAGCGCGGCGCCGCCGTATTCCGCCGTGTTCGGCGCATCCTTGCGCAGGGGCAGTATCGCCACGAACGCCGGCGGGCGCTCGGTGTCGGTCGTGATGTCGTGTATCGGCGGGACTTTGCGGCTTTCAGAGACCAGGTACCATGGCACGCCGAAAACCAGCGCGCCGATGATCGCTCCGTGAATGGCGAACACGATGGCGCGGCGCTGCCGGTCGCCCAGCGCGGCCACAATCGCGAAGAGCGAGATCGCGGTTGCCGCCATGCCGCCCCATGCACCGCCGCGCAGAATCAGGAACCCTGTACGATAGTCCCACCAACCCCAGCGCGTGCCGAGGCCCGCGAACAAAGCCGCCGTTCCGGCCAGCAGCGCGACACCGAAGCCGCAGCCGGCCAGCGAGCCGCCCACGGCAGGTTTAGCGGCTGGGGAGTCTTCTATGCGGCCTCCGGGAAAAAAGGGCAGGTAATAAGCGACGGGAAAACCGTCACTCTACACCCGGGGTAGCGGATCAGAAGTAGGCGATGCCAGACATCGCCTGCAAGCCGGCGGCATTGGCCGTCCACACTTCAGCGCTGCTGCCGTCATTCTGCGGATTGCCGTTGATCGTGAAGCGCTCGTCGTGAAAGACCGGATGCATGGCGCGGTAGTCGAGTTTTTTGATCGGACGTGCCGAGTGGCGGCGGCAAAGATCGAGCAGCAGGGTGGTTTGCAGCGGTCCGTGCACGATCAGGCCCGGATAATGTTCTTCGTGTTTCGCGTAATCGAGATCGTAGTGGATGCGATGGCCGTTGAACGTGAGCGCCGAATACCGAAACAGAAGCACGGGATCGCCGACCAGACTGCGTCGCCACTGTGCCGCGTGCGGCGCGGGCCTGCCCGGCGGTGGTGCGGCGCCGGGTTGAGCGGCATCCCGATAGACGATGTCATGTTCCTCGCGTATCGCGGCCTTGCCGCCCGCGCTGATGATATGTCGCACGGTCACGAACACGAGGCTGCCGCTGCGCCCGTGCTTGGTTTCGACGCTGAGTATTTCGGAATCCCGCTGGATAGTTGCACCGATGCGCAGCGGTTCCAGGAATTCGATGCGGCCGCCGGCCCACATGCGGCGCGGCAGCGGCACCGGCGGCAGAAAGCCGCCGCGTTTCGGATGGCCGTCGGGACCGAGCTCGGACGCTGGTTTCACGTCGAGAAAATAAAGCCAGTGCCAGCCGGGCGGCAGTTCGTCACCATCAAGTGGCGCCGGGTCGCTGCGGTCGAGCGTCGCGGACAATGCGGCGACGGGCCAGGCGGCGACAGTATCGACGCGGGTGTCTGTTTTGCCGACCCAGTCGCTTAGATGATCCAAGGTGTTGTTCATTTGAATGTTAAATTATAAATGTTAAGTGTTGAATGTTGGGTCGCTGCCGTCGCAGCGCGATGTCAAATTCAACATTCACGATTCAAAATTCAACATTAGCTCCCCGGCAGGTTGTGCAGCTCGGGAAAATACAAATCCTTCCACGAAGCCGCTTTGCCTTTTAGCGTGCCGGTTTTGGTCATGAAGTCGGCGATCGGCAGGGTGTGCTCCGGCGTCATCGTGACGCGGATCTCGGGGTCGTTCAACATTTTTTCGATCGCGTCGACGCCGCTCTTGTCTTTGGTTTCCTTGACGTAGATTTCCGCGGCGGCGCGCTTGTTGGTGTTGATGAATTCGGCCGCTTCCTTGTAGGCATTAAAAAACGCCTGGTAGGTCTTGGGGTTTTCAGCGTGGAATTTGCCGGTCGCCCAGGCGACGAGGAAGGTCGCGGGGCCGCCGGAAAGATCGTACGAGTTCAGAATGCGGCGCACGCCGGGCTTCTCGAGCGCTTGATACTGGAACGGCGGGGACGAGAAGTAGGCGGTGATCTCTTTGCCTGACAGGAAGGCGGCGAGACCGTCCGGGTGCGACAGGTTGCGGTACAGCGTGCTGAACTTGTTGTAGTTTGCATCGCCGAATTCTTTCGCCGCTGCCATTTGCAGCACTATCGTCTGGATCGACTGGCCCGCGCCCGCCATCGAAATGCGATCGCTGTCGGTGAGGTCGCGAATGGATTTTACGTTGGGATTATTCGTAACGAGGTACATAGGCATCGACGACAGTGCCGCGACCGCTTTGACGTTGAGCCCGCCGCGCGTGCGGTCCCACAGGATAAGGAAAGGCGCCACACCGCCCGACGCGATATGCAAGCTGCCCGACAGCAGCGCGTCGTTCATCGGCGCCCCCGATCCGAGTACCGACCAGACCACTTTCGTGTCGGCGAGGCCGGCGGCCTTCAAGTGCTTTTCGATGAGGCCATTGGTTTTCATCACGGTAAGCGGCAGGTAACCGATGCCGAATTGCTGCGCGAGCCTGAACTCGGAAACTTCGGCGGCTCCGGCGGACCCCGGCACGGCGGCGACACCGGCTATCAGCAGCGACAACACAAAAATGATCTTATGCATTTGAATCTCCTCCAGGTTGAAACAACTTATCTGTCAGCGTAACACGCGCCCGCAATTAAGGGCGCACGCCGGATTTGTATTTGGGCCCGACGCCGGTGGCGAGCCTGCCCTGCATTGCATTGATGAAACGGCACAGGTACGGACGTGTGTCGCGCGGGTCGATCACGTCCTCGACGGCAAACGCTTCCGCCGTCAGAACGGGCGACGCGAATCTGCGCAATTCCGCTTCGATTTCCTGCGTGCGTACGGCAGGGTCGGGTGCGGCCGCGATCTCGCGCCGGTACGCGGCGGCGACCCCGCCTTCGACTGGCAGCGAGCCCCATTCCGCCGACGGCCAGGCGATTTTCAGATCAAGGCCGTTCTTGTCGGTCGTGCCCATGCCGGCCATGCCGTAGCATTTGCGGATCACGACCGTCAGCATCGGCACCGTGAGCTGCAATCCGACATAGACCGCGCGCATGCCCTCACGCAAGGTCGCCGCCATTTCTGCCTGCGTGCCGACCATGAAGCCCGGCACGTCGACGAGAAAGATCAGGGGGATGTGGAAGGTGTCGCACATCTCCATGAAGTGGGTCTGCTTTCTTGCCGCTTTAACGTCCATCGCGCCGCCGTACACCATGGGATTGTTGGCGATCACGCCGACCACCTTGCCGTCCATGCGTGCGAGCGACGTAATGACCGAGCGGCCGAATGAGGGTTGTAGTTCGAACATCGAATCGCGGTCGACAATCAACGCCATCAGCTTTTTCATGTTGTAAGCCTGGCGCCGCTCACGCGGCACAATGGAAAGCAGGGCTTCGTCACGGCGGTCTACCGGATCGCTGCACGGCAGCACCGGCGGCAACTGCCACACGTTCTGCGGCAGATAAGAGAGAAAACGCTTGATTGCGGCGAAACAGTGCGCTTCGTCGTCCACGACGTTGTCGACGGTGCCTGCCATATCGACCGCGACGTGCGCGCCGCCGAGCGCCTCCTTGTCGACTTTTTCACCGAGTGAGCGTTCGACCACCGGCGGCCCCGCGGCAAAGATCTGGCTCGTGCCTTTTACCATCACCGACCAGTGCGAAAGTATCGCGCGCCCGGCCGGGCCGCCCGCGGCGGTGCCGAGCACCGCGCTGATAACGGGCACTTCACCGAGCAATTCGACCGAGCGCTCGAATCCGTGGATGCCCGGGAACACCGTGTAGCCGCGCTTCTGCGCCGACGTTACGCTGCCGCCCGCGCCGTCGATGAGATTGATGAGCGGAATCCGGTACTCATGTGCGAGGTCTTCGACGAAGCCGCCCTGGCCGCCTTTGCGCCGGGTGGCGCCGAAGCTGGTGCCGCCGCGCACCGTGAAGTCTTCGCCGCCGATCGCCACCTGGCGACCGTCGACCGTGCCTAGCCCCATCACGTAAGGCGCGGGCGTGACGTTGACGAGCTTGCCGTCCTGGTAGGTACCGCTGCCGGTCAGCTTGCCGACTTCCTGAAAGGAGCCGGCATCGACGAGTCCCGTGATGCGCTCGCGCACAGTGAGGCGCAATTGCGCGTGATGACGCGCGACGGACTCGTCGCCGCCGAGCGCGTCCGCGTAAGCGTAGCGCTGCTGCAATTCGTCGGTTTCGGGTTTCCAGGTCATCGTAATCGGCCGGTCGGAGTCAGAAAGAAGTGGGCCACGACGACAGCAGATGTCTGCCGACGCCATTGGTCTTGCGCAGTTGATGCACGTCGAGCATGCGCATGAGGTAATTGCGCGTCTGGTCTGGGCGGATCACGTCCTGTACCGCATAGATCGCGGCGATATCGTAAACCGAATTGTTCTTCTGCATCTGACCGAGCTTTTCGTCGAAACCCGGCGCGCCGGGTTTCAGGCCATGCACCACGGTGACCGCGTAATTCGGGTCCATGAAGCTCACCTCGGCGGTCGGCCAAGCGACAAATTCGTCCGAATTACGTCCGCCGCCCATGTTGATATAGGCCTGGCCGTAGCTCTTGCGCAACAGCACCGTGAGCTTGGGCACGGTCACCAGCGCGAGCGCGTTCATGAAATTCATGATTTTGCCCGGCGCGCGCTTGCGCTCAGCTTCGACGCCGATCGCAAAACCCGGCGTGTCGACGAACATCACGATCGGAATATTGTAGGAATCACACAGCACGATGAAGCTGATGATCTTGTCGCAGGCGTCGGCGTCGAGCGCGCCGCCCTTGTAGAGCGGGTTATTCGCGATCAGGCCGACCGTTTTGCCGCCCAGGCGCGCCAGTGCGGTGACGCCGGCCTTGCCGAAGCGGGCTTTCAGTTCGAAATAGCTGTCGGCATCGACAGTAGCGCGCAGGATTTTGCGCACGTCGTAAACCTGCGTGCGGCTTTCCGGCAGCAGTTTCAATATGTCGGCGCACGCATCGCCCGAGCCGGACGGTACTGGCGCAACCGGCGGCGCTTCGTGGTGGTGGCTCGGCAGGTAGGCGAGGAAAGTCTTGATCGCATCGAGCGCCGCTTCATCGGTGTCGACGACCATGTCGGCCATGCCGGTGACGTCGGAATGCACGCGCCAGCCGCCGAGTTCCTCGGCGTCGACCGTATCGTTCATCGCGAGCGACGCCAGCAACGAACTCGAGACCGCGACAATTGCGCCTTTGCGCATCACGTTGAAGTCGGCGAGACAGCAGTACCAGGTCGACGAGCCGTAGCACAGGCCCAATGCTGCGGACGCCCACGGCGATTCGCGCTGGCGCAAATACTGGTGCGGATCGAGCCCGAGCAGAGAGCCCATGCCTCGCGCGCCCATGTTGTCGGGCAGCCGCGCGCCGGACGATTCGCCGAGAAACACCAGCGGCATGCCGCGCGAAACGGCGGTGCGCTTCATGTGACCGATTTTCTTCATGTTGGTCGCGGCCGACGATGCGCCCATGACCGTGAAATCGTTCGCCACGCCCGCGGCTTCGCGACCATGTATCTTGCCGAAGCCGGTAATCTTGCCGTCGCCGGGACTCTTGTCGGCGGCTTCGGGATAGACCGATGTTCCGAACAGTCCCGACTCGATGAAGCTGTCCTTGTCGAACAAATAGGCCAGGCGTTCGCGAGCATTCAGGATGCCGGCGGCGCGGCGCTTCGCGAGCTTGTCGGGGCCGCCCATGGCGATCGCTTTCATGCGCCGTTGCTCAAGGTCTTTCAGTAGATCATCGTGTGCCATAAGTTTTTAATTTTTAATTTTGAATTTTAAATGTTGAATGTTAAATGCTGGATGTGGGCACCCGCGAAACATTTAACATTAAGAATTTAACATTCATCATCGCGTACACTATCGCACGTGATCACGCGTTGTGCCTCAAGCGCATCGATATCCGAGTCCGACAGCGCCGCGAGCTCGCGCAGCACACGTCGCGTGTCCTGGCCGGTGCGGTGGCCACTGTGACGGATGGCGCCCGGCGTGGCCGACAGTTTCGGTACGACGTCGGGCATGGTGACTGTGCCGAGATCGTCATCGGGAACCTTGGTCAGCATGCCGCGCGCGGCGTAATGCGGGTCGGCGAAAATATCCGCCATCGTGTAGATGCGCGCGGCCGGCACTTCCGCCGCATGCAGCATGCGTTCGGCGTCGGCAACCGTGTGCTGCATGGTCCAGCGCGTGATGATGTCGTCGATGGCGTCTTCGTTCTCGACGCGCGCGAGTGCGGTGGCGAAACGCAAGTCGGACGCAAGATCCGGCTGGTCGATGGCTTTCATGACGCGCCGGAACACGGCATCGCTGGCCGCCGTGATGTGGATGTATTGATCGTCGCCGGTCGGGTAAAGATTGTTCGGCGCATTACCGGGCAGTCGCGAACCCGCGCGCATGGCGACCGTGCCGAGCTTTTCGAATGCCGGCACGTGCGGTTCCATGAAACTGAATGCGCCTTCGTAGAGCGCAGCGTCTATCACTTGCCCCTTACCCGTCTTGCGGCGGGCTTCCAGCGCGAGCATGGCGCCGAAAGCCGCGTATAAGCCGGTGATGTAGTCGGTGGTCGACGTCGCGATGCGGCCGGGCGGCCGGTCAGGGTCGCCCGTGATATGACGAATGCCGCTGACTGCTTCGCAGATCACGCCATAGCCGGGACGTTCACGGTAGGGGCCGGTCTGGCCGTAACC
The DNA here is from genome assembly GCA_039928535.1 of Burkholderiales bacterium. Classification (GTDB taxonomy): domain Bacteria; phylum Pseudomonadota; class Gammaproteobacteria; order Burkholderiales; family SG8-41; genus PALSA-1004. The sequence continues at coordinate 40 of JBDSSV010000186.1, read as the reverse complement.
GCTGATGCGGATCATGATCAGCCCCGGATTTATCTGCGCA
>JBDSSV010000185.1:0-9427 GCA_039928535.1 Burkholderiales bacterium | reverse complement strand
GGTGCGGGCGGAAACCACGCAGGGCTCGGCCGACGAATTCGTCGCCGGCGAGGTGGACGTGCTCGCCGGCGTGAAGCAAGGCGTCAACGACGCGGTCGCGCGCGCGCCTGGCTCACGCATATTGCCCAACCGCTTCATGGCAATCCGCCAGGCTATCGGCACGCCCAAAGGCCGCACGGCCGGCCTTGCCTACCTGCGCGAATTTGGTGAAGACATCAAAGCCTCAGGACTCGTCGCACGCGAAATCGAGCGCGCCGGCCTGCGCGATGCCACGGTTGCGCAGCCGGCGCCGCTTCGCTAAAACCCTTTTCCCGTCAGGCCGCTTAAGACCGGAAACGCCCCTTTTCATGGCCTTGCCGCCGAGAACTACGCCCGATCGGCGTTGTCGAATTTACCGGTGACTAAAATCTGCTGGTTCTGCCCGACGGCATACTGGACAAAAATATCATGATGCGTGAAATCCTGGGCGTGGCGCAGGCCGAGTCCGACTCACATCGGCGCTGGTTCCACGACGAATACTTCGATCTCTTCGTGTGGCAGGACGACGCGAGCGCGATCACTTCGTTTCAGCTGTGCTATGGCATCGACTCCAGCGAGCAGGCGCTCGAGTGGCGCCTGGCCGGCGGTTTTTTTCATGACGGCATGAAGCCGGGAGCGCCGGACACCGGCAAGACGGAAGCACGGCGCACGCCGAATGCGGCGCGCGCCACTGACGCGATGACTTCGCGCTTCGTGTTCGCCGCGCGCGCGTTGCCTGAAGACATACGCGCTGCAGTGACGTCGAAGATCCGCGAGTATGCCGAGAAGGCGCCGGCTGTCCCCACGCGACGCCGGCTGGTGCGGCGTGCCGCGTGGCAGCAGAAGGAGCCCGCGTCGAACCGGCCGCCGCTCAAGAGCGGCGACTAAGAGTTCCTAAGGCTTCAACCCGAGCCGCTCCACCGCGCGCCGCTCTTCGTCGGCGGCGCGGCGCGCCCATTGCAGATAGTCGTCGCCGGCCATGTAGTACGGCGCCATGCCCACGCGGTCGAGCGCTTTGACGAACACCGGGTCGTCCATCGCGCGGCGGAATGCATCGTGCAGGATCTTCACCACTTTCGGCTCCATCCCCTTCGGCCCGGCAATGCCCCACGGCGAATTGGCGACGATGCCGTAGAGTTCTTTCAGCGTCGGCACGTTCGGCGCGCGCGGCGTGCGCGCTTCGCCCCACATCACGAGCGGGCGCACCTGCCCGGCCTCGACGAGCTCCCACGGCGGCGAGCCGGCCTGCGCCATCACCTGCCCGCCGCGCAATGCGGTGACGGCATCGGCACTGCCTTTATACGGCACGTGCAGCCACTGGATGCCGAGACGGCCCGACAGGTCTTCCATGGTCAGGTGCAGGCTGGTGCCGATGCCGGGACTCGCGAAGCTCACCTTGCCGGGATTTGCTTTCGCATAGGCAATGAACTCATCCCACGTTTTCCACGGCGAATCGGCGCGCACGCTGACGCCGAATTCGTAGCCAGCAACATTGAGTATCCACGTCAGATCGCTGAGCGGATCGAACGCCGTCTTCACCATGTGCGGCAGCCGGAACACGCCGAGCGGAATCTGCGACAGCGTATAGCCGTCGGGTTTCGCGCCCGCCGCCATATTCTGGGGACCGAGCGCGCCGCCGGCGCCGGGACGGTTGTCGATCACTATCCGTTTGCCGAGGTTGCGCGACGCGACGTCGGCGAGCGCGCGCAAGGCGATGTCGGTATTGCCGCCCGGAGTCCATGGGCAGATCAGCGTTATCGGGCGCTCGGGAAAGGTGTCCGGCGTTTGCGCTTGCAGCGCGCCGGCGCACGCGCACATGCAAAGCAGAATCGACTTCAGGCAGCTTTTCATGGGGATAAGGGGTTATTCATTGCGCCGATCACATCTTGAGTCCCATGCGTTCGACCACGGCCCTCTCCTCATCGTTGATCTGCTTCACGAACTTCGCATAGTCTTCGCTGCTTTTATAAACGTTGTCCTGATCGAGACGCTCAAGCACTTTCTGGTACGCCGGGTCTTCCATGCCTTTCCTGATGGCGTCATGCAGGATCTTCACGACTTTCGGATCCATGCCCTTCGGACCGGCGATCCCGTACGGCGAATTCGACACGATGCCATAACCGAGTTCTTTCAGCGTCGGCACGTTCGGCCAGCGCCGCGTGCGGTTCTCGCCCCAGGTGACGAGCAGACGCAGCTGGCCGGCATCGACCATTTCGCCCCAACCGGGTGAATCGGCCATCGCCGTGACCTGATTGCCGCGCAAGGCAATCAATGCATCAGCAGCGCCTTTATAGGGGACCTGCAGCCACTGTATGCCTTCGCGCCCGGCGATCTGCTCCATCGTGATGTGCAGACTCGTGCCGTGGCCCGGCGTCGAGTAGCTGACCTTGCCCGGGTTGGCTTTCGCATACGCGATGAATTCCTGCCACGTCTTCCACGGCGAATCGGCGCGCACCGCCACGCCGAAAGTATAGCCCGATACATGAATGATCCACGTAAAGTCGGTCAGCGGATCAAAGCTCCCCTTCTGCATATAGGGCACGCGGAACACCGTGATCGGCATCTGCGAAATCACGTAACCGTCGGGCTTCGCGTTCGCCATCGACGCCGGACCGAGCGTGCCCGCGACACCGGTGCGGTTCTCGACGATGACTCTTTGCCCGAGCTGCTTGGCGGTCGCATCCGCGAGCGCGCGCATCGCGACATCGGTCGGTCCGCCCGCGCTGTACGGAACGATCAGCGTGACGGGCTTTTCGGGAAAACTCTGCGCGGTCGCACAGGTCACTACGAACATGCCCGCCGCACCGCATAGCCAACGCCATGATGCTATCCGCATGATTCCTCCTCCGTTAGTTGTTATGCTTTTGCCGCGAGCGCCTGCTTGCGCTCGGCTTCGCGCAATCGTAGCACCCGCCGCTGCACTTTGCCGGTAGTCGTCATCGGCAACGCAGCGATGAACTCGATTTCTTTCGGATATTCGTACGGCGCGAGCTTGCCGCGCACGTGCTCCTGGATCTCGACTTCGAGGTCTTTCGAGGGCGTGAAACCCGCGCTGAGCACGATGAAGGCCTTGACGATGTTGCCGCGCTCGGCGTCGGGACTGGGCACGACCGCCGCATTCGCCACGGCCGGGTGCTTGACGAGACAGTTCTCGATCTCCGACGGGCCGATGCGGTAGCTCGCGCTCTTGAACACGTCATCGGCGCGGCCCTGGTACCAGAGGTCGCCGTCAGCATCCGTTTTCGCGAGATCGCCGGTGCGGCACCAGTCGCCGGTATATTTTGCGCGCGTCGCATTCTCGTTTTTCCAATAACCAAGAAAAAACACGGCGTCCTTTTCGCCCTCCCGCCAATGACGATTGACTGCCACGTCGCCGATCTCTCCCAGCGGCAGGACTTTGCCTTCGTCGTCGATCACCGCGACTTTATGCCCCGGGTATGGACGCCCCATCGAGCCCGGCTTGGCCGGCCACAGCGCATGCGAGTTGCCGACGATGTAGTTGATTTCGGTCTGGCCGAACATTTCATTGACCGTGACGCCGAGCGCATCGCGGCACCACGCAAACACGGTTTCACCGAGCGCTTCGCCCGCGCTCATAATGCTGCGCAGCGCGAGATCGTACTTCTCGCGCGGCTTGGCCACCGTCTTCATCATCATTTTGAGCGCGGTCGGAAACAGAAAAGTGTTGGTGACCGCGTACTTCTGCATCAGGTAGAACGCCTTTTCGGGATCGAAGCGTCCGCGATAGCCGAGTATGGGCTGGCCGAAATAAAGCGTCGGCAGCAGCGCATCCATGAGTCCGCCCGTCCACGCCCAGTCCGCGGGCGACCAGAACAGATCTCCCTCGCGGGGAAACATGTCCTGCGAATGCTGGAAGCCAGGCAGATTGCCGAGCAAAGAACGCTGCGCGGCCAGCGCGCCCTTGGGCGGTCCGGTCGTGCCACTCGTGTAGATCAATATGGCGGGGTCTTCCGCGCCGGTATCCACGCGCTCAAACCGCGGCGCCGCCTGCTCGAGCAGCCTCTCCCATGGGTGGACATTGGCTTCGCGCGCACCCGCCACGCCTATGATGTGTTTGAGCTGCGAACAGGTGTCGCGCACCTGCACGAGATGCGGCACCGAGGCCTCGTCGCCCAGCGCAACGACGGCCTCGCTGTTCTGCAGCCGGTATTCCAGCGCATCCGGCCCGAACAGCACGGACAGCGGCATGGCGACCGCGCCCATCTGATAACACGCGACGTGCGCGATGGCGGTTTCCGGCCGCTGCGGGAGCACGATGGCAACGCGGTCGCCGCGCTTGACGCCGAGCTCGACCAATGTGTTCGACAAGCGGTTCGCCTGCTGCTGCAGATCCCAATAGGTATAAGCTCCGGTGCGGCCCGTGTCGTCTTCGTAGTACATGGCGAAGCGATGACGCTCGCGCGCCCAGCGGCCGCAGCATTCCCACGCGATATTGAATTGCGGCGGAACCTGCCAGTGAAACGCGGCACAGATCTCGCGGTAGCGGTCCGACTGCAACTGATCTCCTCCGGCCTGGTCGTTTTTGTCTTACGGCATCGATTAGAATACCGCTCTATTCGTCCGCGAACAAATCGGGAATCCAATGATCAATGCCGCCATTGTTGGTCTCGGCCGCTGGGGACAAAACCTCGTCGACAGCATCCAGGGCAAGAGCGACAAGATCCGCATCGTCGCCGGCGTCACGCGCACGCTCGAAAAAGCCGCCGCCTACGCGAAGCGACAGGATTTTCCGCTATATGACAATTACGGCAAGATACTGGTCAATCCGCGCATCGACGCCATCGTGCTGGCGACGCCGCATTCCCAGCATGCCGGGCAAATCATCGCGGCGGCAAAATCCGGCAAACATGTATTCGCGGAAAAGCCGTTCGCGCTGACCGGGGAAGACGCGGCGGCCTGTGTCGACGCGTGCGCGAGTCACAATGTGACACTTGCTGTCGGCTACAACTGGCGCTTTCAGCCGGCACTGCAGGAGATCAAGCGCATGCTGGCCGACGGCCGCCTTGGCAAGCTGTTGCATATCGAGGGCAACTTCTGCGGCCCCAGCGTCTATCGCTTCGGCCCCGAGCATTGGCGACTCAACCGCGAGGAAGGCCCCGCCGGTGGGATGACGGGCCGCGGCGTCCATGTCGTCGACGCCATGCTTTATCTGTCGGGCCACGTCGATACCGTGCACGCGCAGAGCTATCGCCGCGTGCTCGACTACGGCATCGACGACACGACGTCCATGCTGTTCCGTTTCAAGAACGGCGCCACCGCTTATCTCGGGACATTCATTGCGACGGCCGAGACGTGGCGTATGCAGGTGTTTTGCGAGAAAGGCTGGGTCGAGGTCGGCGACGTCGAGCATCTCACGACGTGGCCGCTGCGCGTGTGCTACGTCGACCGCGCGAACCTCAACATGCATCAAAAACCTCAGACCATGTCGTTTCCGCATGTCTCGACCGAGCGTGCGGAACTCGAGAATTTCGCCGACGCGATCAAGGCGAAAAAGCGGCTGGCTACTGCCGGCGGCGACGAGGTGCACGGCGTCGCGGTACTCGAGGCGATCCTGGAGTCGGCAAAACAGGGCGCGACGGTCAAGCTCGCATAAGTGTCATGGCGGTAGCGCCGCAAGCGCCGGCTACGCGCCGCTACTTTTTCAAGACGTTCGGCGGCGTGCGGTTGAGCAGCGCGGCGTTTTCTTCCCTGCGCACCTGCTCGGCGAATTTGATGTTCTTCTCCACTTCGTCGAGATACAGGTTTTGCCCGCCAAAATGCTTGTGCGCGAAGGTGTGGCTCGCGTCGAGGTCGACGTCGAGCCGCTTGCGCGCGACCTGGAAGAAATCCGGGGTCTTCATAACGAGGTCGAGGCCTGACGCATAGACGACCATCGGCACGCCCTCGGGCGAACGCTTGGTGGCGAGACCGCCCACGACGAATTCGGGATAGAGACGATCGCGGCATTTTTCGAGATAGCAGCGATCGGCCATCTGCGCGATGATATCGGCGGAGCCGAGCATGGTGCCGAGCAGCCGGTGTATCGGCGCCTGCACCTTGATATTGCCCACGCTGATCTCGTAGCCGGTGAAATGGATCAGTTGAGCGGCAATGTCGGCCAGGTTCGCCATGCCGATCGTCGGCAGATAGCGCTCCAGGAAATGCGCGCCGCGTGAAACGTGCGTCAGCGTCATTTCAGCGCCGTTCTGATGCTGCTGATCGCTCAACTCGCGCACGTAGCCACAGTCGTGAAAAAGCGCCGTGATCACGCCCAGGCGGAACAGCGGTGCGTCTATCGGCTGCACACCGACCCGGCCACGCTCGTAACCGTTGATCAGACGCGCCATCGCGAGTGTCACGTCGAGCACGTGCTGCGTGTCGTGGTAGGCCGTATCGCAGGAATGAAAGCCGGGGTATTCGCCGCGATAAAGCAGCGCCATATCGCGAAAGGCCTGATCGAGCTGGTCCGTGGACGCGCCCTGATAAAGCTCGCGGTAAATGCGATCTATCTCCTCATTGACGGCTTGCGGATCGGTGGTCTTGACCTCAAGGCTGACGTCGTATTCGTTGCTGCGGGAAACCATGAGCGCCCCGTTCGTATGCTGTGTCATCAAATTACTGCAATATACATCCCGAAGGTCCATTCTGGATTGGGGTAAAAAAAAAGGAGTTGGAAGCGTGACAAACGTCACGGAAAAGCGGGGGGGCGCGGCTTAGACGACTTCCAGCCTGCGGGAAATTGCGTCACTCTGCTGACGCCAGCACGAAAAGGTGCAGTGCAGGCTGGCGAAGCGGGGATATGTTTTTTTCTCAGGCACTATGATTGCCACTGTCAGGCAACCCTTAGGACATCAGCGGCGCCTGCCAATTCAGCGGCGTTAAAAAAAAGCCGGGCTGCCCCGGTTTTCATCCGTGCTTCGAAGCAAATTCCCTGACAGTATCATCCACGCGCTGAAATACTGCCCCCTTCTCGCGCAGCTTCCGGATCAACTGCTCGAGCATCATGATGCGGTGGCCGCGGCCGCTGATGAACGGGTGACAGGTAAAAGTCAGCACGCCCCAGTTGACCGCTTTTTTCATGTACATGAAATCGTCCACCCAGTTCTCGAGCACGAGCCCCGCATTCATCAGTCCCGGGCGGATTGCATTGCCGGTGCGCATGTACTCGAAGTGCGGCGCGTCGTCGGTCGTCCAACTGATCGGCATTTCGACCAATTTTGAAGCGGCGCCGAACCGCATCGGCCGCTCCAGCTCGACCACATCGTTTGCGCGCGCATAGTACGGCAGGTAGTCGTGACCCATCATGCTCGAGTCGTAAGTAAAGCCGTATTGCAGGAACAGGTCGACTGAATGCGGGCTCAAGTCCCAGCCGGGCGAGCGGTAGCCGCGCGCGTACTCGCCGGAAATGCGCTTGATCGCTTCGTTGCCGCGCACGAGCTCCGCTTCTTCTTCCGCACGCGACAGAAAAACCGGCGAGATGTGTCGCCAGCCGTGGTGACCGATTTCGTGTCCCGCATCGACCACCGCCTGCACCGCGTCCGGAAATGTCTCTATGGTGTGGCCCGGCACGTACCAGCTCGACTTGATACGGTATTTTTTCATCAGCGCGAGCAGGCGCGGTGCGCCGACGCGCGGGCCGAACTCGACGCGTGAAACGGGCGTCGGTGTTGCCGAACCGCGCGCGATAAAACCCGAGATGCCGTCGAAATCGAACGTCAGGCAGACGATGTGCTTGGCCACTGCGCTACCGGAAGAAAAAGTCGCCAGATTATAGCAGCGCGCACCAACCGTTCATGGTGAGGTATCGAACCATGAATAGCCGTCCACCCCCATTCGACACCTCAGGGCATGCTTCAACCTCAGGGCGAATGCAGTCATGGCTCCCAAGCGTGCGGTGCGCCAATTCGCTATTATTCAGCCTTCCCCACAGCAGCGAATCCCGCGAAAATCATGTCCGAACCTATCGTCCAGAACTGGCAGGTGCGCAAGCCATTGGCGCGCTCAAAAAATGGCATCGTCGCCACCCAAAACAAGATTGCCGGTGAAGCCGGTGTAAAGATACTCAACGCCGGCGGCAACGCCGTCGACGCGGCCGTAGCGACTGGGCTCGCCCTCGCCGCGGTCGAACCATGGAACAGCGGCCTGGGCGGCGTCGGCTTCATGCTGGTGTACATGGCGAAAGAGAAAAAAGTCCACGTCGTCGATTTCGGGCCCATCTCTTCGCGCAACGTGAATCCTGCCGATTTCCCGCTGACCGGCGGCTTCACCACGGATCTCTTTACATGGCCGACGGTGAAGGATGACCGCAACGTGCACGGGCCGAACTCGATTGCAGTACCTGGCCATGTGGACGGTCTCGCGACCGCGCTGGCGAAGTTCGGCACCAAGTCTTTCGCCGACGTGATCGCGCCCGCGATCGAACTGGCCGACGAAGGCATTGCAGTCGACTGGTACCTCACGCTCAAGATCGCGACCACGGCGAAAGAGCTCACGCGCTATCCGAGCACGCGCGACGTGTGGATGAAAAGCGGCTATCCCGCGACCACCCCGCCGGGCGCGCCGCTGCTGCGGCTGAAGCTCACGGGGCTCGCCGACACCATGCGCAAGCTGCAGAAAAACGGCCCGCGCGATTATTACGAAGGCGAAGTTGCCAAGCTGATCGTGAAGGACCTGGCGGCGTTGGGCGGTATCATCGACGCGCAGGATCTCAAGAATTATCACGCGCGCATCGTCGCACCGCTCGAAATCGATTACCACGGCGCGCGCATCGCGTTTGCCGGCGGCCTTACCGCGGGGCCGACCATGGCGCGCGTGCTGGGCTCACTCGACAAACGCAAAGTCGTCAAAGGCAAGCCCGATGCGGATTGGTTCGTCGCCTACGCGCAGGCGCTGCGCGAAGCCTACGCCGACCGGCTCGAGACGATGGGCGAAACCGACGATAGCAAGAACCCCGGCTGCACGACGCATTTGAATGTTATCGACCGCGACGGCAACATGGTCGCGCACACGCAGACGCTGCTGTCGGTGTTCGGCAGCCGGCTGGTGCTGCCCTCCACCGGCATCCTGATGAACAACGGCATGATGTGGTTCGATCCGCGCCCCGAATCGCCGAATTATTTCGCGCCCGGCAAGCGCCCGCTGACCAACATGTGCCCGGTCATCGCGCGGCGCGGCGATCACGGCTGGTTTTCGATCGGCGCTTCCGGCGGCCGCAAGATCATGCCAGCCGTAATGCAAATATCATCGTTCATCATCGACCACGGCATGACGCTCGAGGACGCATTCCACCAGCCGCGCATCGACGCCAGCGGCGGCGACACGGTGGGCGTCGATCCGCGCCATCCCGCCGACGTGCAAAAAGCGCTGGCCGCGCAATTCCCCGTGAACCTGACGGAACTCGTCGTCTACC
>JBDSSV010000184.1:0-2755 GCA_039928535.1 Burkholderiales bacterium | reverse complement strand
CATCAGCACGGACGATTCGAGCCCGTACATGTGCTGCGGCGGCACCGTCGCGAGCACGGCCATGTTGTCAAAAGCACCGAGCCCGAGTCGCCTGAGTTCCGCAGCGGCGCCGCGCACCAGCGCATGCCACGATTTCTCGTTCGGCACCGGCTGCCCGGTGGAGCCGGAGGTGAAGACGATGGCAGCAATCTGCCCCGCAGGTATGCGCGGCACTTCGACGGGCACGCAAGGCGCATCCGCCGGCGCCGGATAAAACAATGTGTGCAGTGCTACTCGTTTTTCGGCGGTGTCGGTCAGGCAATAGACGTCGGGATAGTGCTCAACGAGCTGGGCGACGAGATCGGGTGCATGGTTCGGCGGCAGCAGGCTGATTTGCCGCTGCAGCAATGCCGCACAAAAACCGACGGCAAAATGGTAACGGTCTTCGCACAGATTTAATATGTGCCGGCGCGCTGGCAACAACGCGGCCAGTTGCGCCACGTCCTGCAGAAAGCGGTCAACCCCGATTGGCTGCCGTTCGCGGTAGGCGAACACGGCGCCGGCGCGATGCCCGCGTATCAGCGGCAGATTTTTCATGCCCTCGGGCTTGCGCAGCCCGCGCCCCCGTCATGGGCTGCATCCCGCGTAAACGCGCGGATGCCGTCGAAAAACGACGCGTGCGGGAACTCGCGATGGCGCACGCTGCGATAGGCGTATTCGCCGGCGAACATCAGGATGAGCAGCGGCATATTCACCACGTTAATGAAAAGCGACCAGACGGCCGGCGGCGCCAGGCAAAAGAGCAGCGCGGAAGCCGCCACCTGCGCGCAAAAAAAGACGCACCATGCAATCGTCACGTTACGCGCATACGCTGCCATGGCGGGCGCAAGCGTGCCGTGCACCGTGCGCGCGAGCCGCGTCACCAGCGGCTCCCTGCCCGGCCGCAGCGTGCTGCCGAAGAGCAACAGCAGCGACAGGTAAATTGCCGCGTGCGGCAGGCCGTAGGCGGCCGCAAGTCCCCACGGCGCGCGGGTCTCCAGCACGTAGATGACGATCGCGATGGCGAGCAAAGCCAACGCCCAGTAAAACTTATGGCGCGCGCGCGCGACGACCCAGCAGGCGAGCCCCAGCAGCGGCACGAATGCGAGAGCGACACGCATGGTTTCGTCCTGTCCGCCGACGAGCGCGGAATGGACCAGATATTGGTATGTCGCACCCGTCAACGCGATCAGCGCCGTCCACAACCACGCGAACCGCCGGGTCATTCAGCCGGCGCGATGCTGTTGGATATGCGCGCTCAGATTGCGTAGTGAGCTGAAGATAACCTGGTTGTTTTCGTCATCCGAGCGTAACTGCAGACCGTAGGCTTTCGAGATCGCAAGGGCGAGCTCGAGCACGTCGATCGAATCCAGTCCCAGTCCCTCCCGGTACAACGGAGCGGTCGGATTGATTTCGGCGGCGGTGACTTCCAGGTTCAATGTAACAACAATCAGCTGCGCGAGTTCGAGCTCGTCGGCGCTGGCGTCAGCGGCGTCGTCCCCGGCGGTCGCGATGGCGGGATGCGCGGTCTCGATGTCCGCCGGCCCGGGAAAGATATTTGGTTTAAGCACTGACATTTTTATCGCCTGTATTCAATTAAACTCAAGTAAATCAATCGGTTAGTCGTGAAACGCCATCATCATAATGATAATCCGCGACTCAAGAAGTTCTGTGCGGTATCGAACATAGGGGTAGACTCCCCAACACATCACCGCGGTTGCTTTCCGGCACGTATTCTCTGACCGCCTAGTTTAACCCGACACGCGCGTGCGGCGCACGTTTCGAGACGTAAAAGGGCCGCCATGGCATCTCCGCATGACCCCCGGCAGAATCACCTCCTCGCGGCACTGCCCGCGTCGGATTACGCCCGCCTGCTGCCTGACCTTGAGCTCATCGCCATGCCATTGGGTTGGGCCGTCTACGAATCCGGCGGCCACATGGGGTTTTTGTATTTCCCGACGACCAGCATCGTGTCGCTGCTCTATGTCATGGAAAACGGCGCGGCGGCGGAAATTGCGCTGACCGGGAACGACGGGCTGGTCGGCGTCTCGCTTTTCATGGGCGGCGAAAGCACGCCGAGCCGCGCCGTGGTGCAAAGCTCGGGCAGCTGCTACCGGCTGCCGGCGCGTACCCTGAAAAAAGAATTTGCGCTTGGCGGCGCTCTGCAGCATCTGGCGCTGCGCTATACGCAGGCGCTGATCACGCAAATGGCGCAAACCGCGGTGTGCAACCGGCACCATGCGCTCGACCAGCAACTATGCCGCTGGCTGTTGCTGAGTCTCGATCGCCTGGCCGGCGATGAGCTGCTGATGACGCAGGAATTGATCGCAAACATGCTGGGCGTGCGGCGCGAGGGGGTAACCGAAGCCGCCGGTCATTTGCAGGAGGCCGGATTGATACGCTACAGCCGCGGCCATATCAAGGTGCTGGATCGCAGCGGCCTTGAAAAACGCGCTTGCGAATGCTACGCGGTGGTAAAAAAAGAGATGGACCGCCTGCTGCCCTATGAGGTCTCCCGCCTGTTAACTGGCGGCGCGAGTCACGCAGCGCACTGAGGGGAGACTGTGTTCAGCCCGAAGCACGATCAGCGCGTCGTGCGGTGCCAGTCCCGGTTGCGCGCAAAGAAATCCTTGAGTTCGCGCGCGGCCGTTTGCCGGGACAGGCCATAACGCTTCCGGATTTGCCTGCGATCCGGTCACGCTCGCCGACCGCTGTCAGCCGCGGGTCGCGGCTGACA
>JBDSSV010000183.1:0-2520 GCA_039928535.1 Burkholderiales bacterium | reverse complement strand
CCGTGCAGGATTTATGGATGCTGCTGTCGGGCGACAATGCGGCGATGAGCGCGCAGCTCGGTCATGTCATCGCGGGCTATCGCGAGTTCTGCGAGTTCGATCCGGCGGAACTGGCGCTGGTCGAGGCGTTGCGTACGCTGCGCATGATCCATTATGCGGGCTGGCTCGCGAGCCGCTGGCACGATCCGGCATTCCCGGCGAATTTCCCGTGGTTCAATACGCAGCGCTACTGGCAGGATCAGATCCTCGCGCTGCGCGAGCAATGCGCGGCGATGGACGAGCCGACGCTTGAACTGGATTATTGAAAACCCGGGTTGAGATGAGATGCGCGTGATCATCAATCTGCTGCTGGCCGCCGCGACAGCTTATGCCGCGGTGCTGCTGCTGGTGTTCCTCTTTCAGCCGCGGCTGGTGTACTTTCCGGAAGCCGCGCGGGAACTGATGACGACACCGCGCGCCGCCGGCTACGATTACGAAGAGGTCAGCCTGCATACCGCGGACGCCGTCAAGCTGCATGCGTGGTGGGTGCCGGCGCGCGCTCCCCACGGCACGGTCCTGCTGCTGCACGGCAACGCGGGCAATATCTCGCATCGCATGGGTTATGTGACGATGTTCAACCGGCTGGGCTATTCCGTGCTGCTCTTCGACTACCGCGGCTACGGCAAAAGCAGCGGCAATCCGGATGAAGAAGGGACCTACCGGGACGCCGAAGCGGCTTGGCAGCATCTGACCGAAGCGCGCGGTCTGAAAGCACGCGACATCGTGATCGTCGGCGAATCCCTGGGCGGCGGTGTCGCGACGTGGCTCGCCGTAAAGTATCCGCCGCGCGCACTGGTGCTCGCATCGGTGTTTACCTCGGTGCCGGATCTCGGCGCGCGCCTCTATCCGTGGCTGCCGGTGCGCCTGCTGGCGCGCATCGAATACAACAACCTCGCGCGCATCGGGCAAGTCGCAGTGCCGGTGCTGATCGCGCACAGCCGTGCCGACGATGTCATTCCATTCGACCATGGCGAGAAACTATTTGCCGCCGCGCATGAGCCCAAGCAATTTCTCGAGCTGACTGGCGGGCACAATGAAGGATTCCTCTTCGCGCGCGAAGACTGGATCGCCGCGGTCGGTGCGTTTCTCGAGCGGGCGACGGTCAAGAATCAATAGGGCGTTATGGCTGCACCCCACACGCGCGCTGCGGCTCAGGCATCTGCGCGTCAAAGCAGTGCGTGCGGTTTATTCAGCCGGCTGACGCGCGGTTTTTGGATTGATCGTCGCTACGCGCTTTGCTGGCAGCGTGGATGCGTTCCGCAAGGCGGCGGGCCTGGTCGACGACGACGACGCGCAGCGGGGCGTCGCGGTTGCGCAGCGCGAGTTCGTGGTGCGGATAGTCTGCAGCGGCAAGCCCTGCGCGCGCGAGCGCGTCCTCGGAGATGACGAGTTCACACTTGTATTCCTTGGTCAGTCCCTCGAGGCGGCTTGCGGTGTTGACTGTGTCGCCCACGGCGGTCAGGTAGCGCGTGCCGGCGTAGCCCATTTCGCCCACGACAACCGGCCCTACGTGGATGCCGATGCCCATGCGCAGCGGCGTTTCCAGTTCGCCGCCGAGCACGCTGCTTAGGGCCTCGACGCGCTCGATCATGAGGCCGGCCGCAAGTACCGCCTGCCTGCACGCGGCGTCGGGTCCGGTCTCGATGCCGAAGAGCGCCATCACGCCGTCGCCGGTGTACTGGTTGGCGACGCCGCCCGCTTGGGCAACGGCGCCGCCGACGGCCTCGAAGTAGCGATTGAGGATGAAGACGACGTCGTAGGGCAGCTTGCGCTCAGCCACGCGCGTGAATCCGCGCAGATCGGCGAAGAGCACGACGATCTCGCGCTCTTCTCCGTCGCGCGCGCCGCCGGGCGCGTATGAACTGCCCGCCCCCACCGCTGCCTGCAGCAACGGCGTTACCACGAGGTCGTGGCTGGGGCGCAACTGGCAGGCGAGACGCACATTGGGCGGGGCGCCGATGCGCTCGAGCACGCGTCGCTCGAGCGGGGAGGGCGGGGGCTGGAGTGTTGAGTCGCCTGCAATCCGGATGCGGCACGTTGAGCAGCGCCCGCGGCCGCCGCACACCGACGCGTGGGGAATGCCGGCCGTGCGACTCGCTTCGAGCACGGTCCAGCCGATGGGCACGCGGACTTCATGGCCATCCAGGTAGCCGATGCGGACGTGTGAACGGCGGCGCGAGACTTGCTCGCGGACGACGCGCGCCGCGAGCGTGAAAAGAGCGAGCTGGCGCAGTCCCGCCGCGTGATCCGTTACCCAGTAGAATAGTATAATCCGCGTATACGGGTCGTCGGTTCCGTATATGACATTGGCCAGCCGTGATGCGCTCAGGTGATAGACGAGCAACGGCGGCACAGCGAGGCCAAAAATGATCTGCGCTGCTTCCCACACCGGCATGCGCAGCGTGCGGCGCCGGTAGATGAGCCAAAGCCCGAGCAGCCAGTGCGCGAACAGCGCAAAAAACAGCGCCGTTTCGGCTACCG
>JBDSSV010000182.1:0-6046 GCA_039928535.1 Burkholderiales bacterium | reverse complement strand
TGCTAGTGGCCGCTCCCGGAGAACGCGATGAACTGGTCCTTGGCCAAAGCGCGGCTTCCTGCCCGTTCATCATCGCGTTCTTGTCCGTCCCGCTGTTTGGCGCGGTGCTATGGGCGATGCAGGGGCTCGCGCCGACGCGACTGGTGCTGGCCGGCGCCACCGCCGGGCTGCTCTCCGGGGCGGGCGGGGCCCTGGTCTACGCGTTGTATTGCCCGGAAATGGCGGCGCCGTTTATCGGCATCTGGTACCTGCTTGGCATGCTGCTGCCGGCGGTGGCGGGCGCGCTGTTCGGCCCCCGCCTGCTGCGCTGGTAGGCGAACCCCCGATCGCATTCCGCGCGATTTCCCTGCGGCTTGCGTTGACCGCAAGCCACTGATTGCGCTATGTTTGCGGTTTAGCCCCGCGGTCTGCGTCCGCGCATGCCCAAGACAACCAAACCCGAATCCAGTCCAACGTTTGAAAGTGCGCTCGGCGAGCTTGAAAGCATCGTCGCGCGCATGGAAGACGGCCAACTGTCGCTCGAGCAATCGCTGGCTGCGTACAAGCGCGGCGCCGAACTACTCAAGCTATGCCAGGCGCAATTGGCGGATGCTCAACAGCAGGTCAAGGTCCTCGAAACCGGCGCCCTGAAGAATTTTGCCGGTGGCGACGACGACTGATTTCACAGCCTGGGCGGCCGCGCACCAGCAACGCATCGAATCGCAGTTGCAGGCGGTATTGCCGGGCGCCGACATCGCGCCGCAGCGCCTGCACAGCGCGATGCGCTACGCCGCGCTCGGCGGCGGCAAGCGCGTGCGACCGTTGCTCGCGTTCGCAGCCGGTGAGGTAACAGGCGCCGATGTCGAGCGCGTGGCGCTCGCCGGCTCCGCGGTCGAATTGATACACGCCTATTCGCTGGTGCACGATGATCTGCCGTGCATGGACGACGACGTCCTGCGGCGCGGCAAGCGAACCTGTCATGTCGAGTTCGATGAAGCAACCGCGTTACTGGTCGGCGATGCGCTGCAAAGCCTCGCGTTTCAGCTGGTCTCCGAGTACCGGATGGCCGACGATACGTCAGTCCAGCTCGAGATGGTCAGGATACTCGCGGCGGCCAGCGGCTCGCGCGGCATGGCCGGCGGGCAGGCGATAGATCTCGCCGCCGTCGGCGCCAACCTGAGCCTGCCCGAGCTGGAATTCATGCACATCCACAAGACCGGCGCTCTCATCCGCGCGGCGACGCTGCTGGGAGCGCATTGCGGCCAGCCGCTGGCGGTGCCCGCGATCGCCAAGCTCGATCACTTTGCGAAATGCATAGGGCTCGCGTTCCAGGTGGTCGACGACGTGCTCGATACCGAAGCGACGACCGCGACGCTCGGCAAGACGGCCGGCAAGGATGCGCAGCAGAACAAATCGACTTACGTGACCGTGCTTGGAGTGGCCGAATCGAAAAAGCTCGCCGCGGGGCTACACCAGGACGCGCTGGCGGCGCTGAACGTTTTCGGCGCGCGCGCGCTGCGGCTGCGTGAGCTTGCTGACTTCATAGTGCTGAGAAAGTTCTGATGTACGATTTGCTGGACACTATCAACGACCCGGCCGAGCTGCGCAAGCTCGACCGCAAGCAATTGCCGCAACTGGCGCTGGAACTGCGCCAGTTCCTGCTCAATTCAGTGAGCCAGACTGGCGGGCACCTGTCGTCCAACCTCGGCACGGTCGAGCTGACCATCGCGTTGCATTACGTTTTCAATACGCCGCACGACCGCCTCGTGTGGGACGTCGGCCATCAGACCTACGGCCACAAAGTATTGACGGGACGCCGCGCCAGCATGCAGAACCTGCGCATGTGGGAAGGCATTTCCGGCTTTCCGCGCCGCGAGGAAAGCGTGTACGACACGTTCGGCACGGCGCATTCGAGCACTTCGATCAGCGCCGCGTTCGGCATGGCGGTCGCGAGCCGGCTCGCCGGCATTCCGCGGCATTGCGTGGCGATCATCGGCGACGGCGCGATGAGCGCAGGCATGGCGTTCGAAGCGCTCAACAACGCGGGCGACGCGTCTACCGACCTGCTGGTGGTGCTCAACGACAACGACATGTCGATATCGCCGCCGGTCGGCGCTCTCAACAAGTATCTGGCCAAGCTCATGTCCGGCCGCTTCTATGCGGCGGCGAAACGTGCGGGCACCAAGGTGCTGGGCGAATTCGCCAAGCGCGCCGAGGAGCACGTCAAGGGCATGGTCACGCCCGGCACGATGTTCGAGGAATTCGGTTTCAACTACATCGGGCCGATCGACGGCCACGATCTCGATGCGCTGGTGCCCACGCTGAAAAACATCAGCGAACTGAAAGGCCCGCAGTTTCTGCACGTGGTGACGCGCAAAGGGCAGGGTTACAAGCTCGCCGAGGCCGATCCGGTCCTCTATCACGGCGTGTCGAAATTCAAGCCCGACGACGGCATTGTCGGCGGCAAAGCAGGCAAGCCCACCTACACGCAGGTTTTCGGCGACTGGCTGTGCGACATGGCAGGACGCGACGAGCGGCTCGTCGCTATCACACCGGCGATGCGCGAAGGCTCGGGCATGGTGCGCTATTCGGAGCTTTATCCCGAACGCTATTTCGACGTCGGCATCGCCGAGCAGCACGCACTGACGTTCGCCGCCGGGCTTGCATGCGAAGGCCGCAAGCCGGTGGTCGCGATCTATTCGACTTTCCTGCAGCGCGCGTACGATCAGTTGATACACGATGTGATGATCCAGAACCTGCCGCTGATACTCGCCATCGATCGCGGCGGCCTGGTCGGCGCGGACGGCGCGACGCATAACGGCAGTTTCGACATTTCCTATCTGCGCTGTTTGCCGAACCTGACGGTGATGACGCCGTCGGATGAGAATGAATGCCGGCAGATGCTGTATACCGCCTTTCAGATGAATACGCCGGTGGCGGTGCGCTATCCGCGCGGCGCCGGGCCGGGTGCGGTCATCGAGCGCGAAATGCACGCGCTGCCCGTGGGCAGGGGCGAAGTGCGGCGTCATGGCAAAAAGATCGCGTTGCTGTCTAAAAAAATCGCGATCCTGGCATTCGGCAGCATGGTCAAGCCGGCGCTCGACGCGGCGGAAGAGCTCGACGCAACAGTCGCCAACATGCGCTACGTGAAGCCGCTCGACGAGGCGCTCGTCGCGGAACTCGCCGCCAACCACGACCTTCTGGTCACGGTGGAAGAGAACGTCGTGATGGGCGGCGCCGGCAGCGCGGTGCTCGAAGCTTTGCAACGGCGCGGCATCAGGGTGTCCGTGCTGCAGCTGGGACTGCCGGACCGCTTCGTCGATCACGGCGATCCGGCGCTGCAATTGAAGAGCTGCGGGCTCGACCGGGACGGCATACTCGCGTCCATCCGGGCGAGGCTCGCCGGGTAGCGGGTAGTATACTGACAGCATCAAGCGGCTCACGACTCCATGGCAAAATCTAAAAAGACTAAGGGCGATAACGAAAGTGCGGGCCATGCCCAAGGCTACGCCAAGATCGATCACTACAACGCGGACACCGTGCAGCGGATTGCCGGCAACTACCACGATGTTCTGCTCGCTCTGGGCGAGGATCCCGAGCGCGAAGGCCTCGTCAAGACGCCGGAGCGCGTCGCCAAGGCTTTGCAGTACCTGACACACGGCAAGCAGCTCGATCCGGCGGCGATTCTGCGTTCGGCGATGTTCAAGGAGGAATACCAGCAGATGGTGATCGTCAAGGACATCGAGGTCTACTCCTTGTGCGAGCACCACATGCTGCCGTTCTTCGGCAAGGCGCACGTCGCCTACATCCCGAACGGGCATATCGTCGGGCTGTCGAAGATTCCGCGCGTGGTCGACGCGTTCGCGCGCCGGCTGCAGGTGCAGGAAAGGCTAACGGTCGAAATCCGCAACTGCATCCAGGAAACTCTTAAGCCGCTGGGCGTTGCGGTCGTGATTGAAGCACAGCACCTGTGCATGATCATGCGCGGCATCCAGAAGCAGCATTCAATCGCGACCACGTCCGCATTCACCGGCGAATTTCAGCAGGACCGCACGCGCGCCGAGTTCATCCGGCTGGTTTCCAAGCGCGGCGACTGACTCGCGTGATGCGCAGCGCCGGATGAGTCAAACCAGCGAATCGATCGTCGAGCAGGCCCTGCCCGACGTGCGCAAGGGGCGCATGCTGATACTCGTTGACGATGAGGATCGCGAAAACGAAGGCGATCTTTTCGTCGCCGCCGAGCGCGCGACCCCGGATGCGATCAACTTCATGGCCGCAGAAGCGCGCGGGCTGGTATCGCTCGCGTTGACCGAAGAGCGCATGCGCGAGCTGGGACTCGCGCTGATCGCGGACGACTCCGGTAATCAGAGCAAGTTCGGCACCGCATTTGCCACCCCCATCGACGCGCGCGAGGGTGTCGGTTCGGGCATGTCGGCGCACGACCGCGCGCGCACCATTGCGGTGGCGATTGCCGATGGCGCGAAGTCCGGCGATCTCATACGGCCGGGGCGGCTGCAGACGTTGCGGGCGCTTGACGGCGGCGTGCTGGCGCGGCGCGGTCATACCGAGGCGGCGGTGGATCTCGCGCGCATGGCGGGCTTGAAGCCCGCCGGCGTCATCTGTGAAATCATGAACGATGACGGAAGCATGGCGCGCCTGCCGCAACTTGAAAAATTGGCGGCGAAACATTCGATCAGGATACTCAGGATTGCGGATCTGATCGAATATAGAAAGCACGAGCGCCAGGTGCGGCGCAAATCCGAGACCACTCTGCCGACGCGCGACGCCGGCACATGGCGCCTGCTGGTTTACAGCGACGACCTGGAGACGACCCTGTATGTCGCGCTCGTCAAAGGCGAAATCAAGCCGGCCACGCCGACGCTGGTGCGCCTGCATTCGCAGTGTCTGACCGGCGACGTGTTCGGCTCCGAGCGTTGCGATTGCGGTGAGCAGCTCGAAGCGGCGATGGGCCTGATCGAAAAAGCCGGCAGCGGGATCGTCGTCTACATGTTCGACGAAGGGCGCGGCATCGGACTCCTGAACAAGATCCGCGCGTATGCGTTGCAGGACCAGGGTCAGGACACGGTCGAAGCCAATCACTCACTCGGCTTCGCCGCCGACATGCGCGACTTCAAAGTGGGTGCGCATATCCTGTTCGACCTCGGCGCGCGCGAAGTGAGCTTGCTGACCAACAACCCGGACAAGGTGAAAGCGCTCGAGGAATACGGCCTGAAAGTTACGGAGCGCGTTGCGATCGAAGTGCCGCCGCGCTCAGCCAACCGGAATTACCTGCAGACCAAGCGCACCAAGTTTGGCCACATGCTGACGCTGGGGGAAAAGCAGGATTGAGCAGTGAGGATTGAGAAAATCGCTTTAAACACTTAATCCTCAATCCTAGAACCTCTTTCTCAGCGTCATCGTTTCGCCATCGCGCTTCATTTCCATGCGGTTAAGAAAACTCATGCCGAGCAGCACGATCGGTTGCTCGTCAGCGGTAACTATGCCGTCGACATTATTAAGCGTCACTGTTCCCACACGCACTTCATCGAGTTTCACGCGGTAGACGGGGACCACGCCGTTGGCTGTCGACATGGCCGCTTTTTGACCGTTCAGGTAATTGATGCCCAAGCGCCTGGCATCGCTGCCGCCGAGCGAAATGAAGGACGCGCCGGTATCGACCAGAAACTGCACCGATTGGCCATTGATCTGTCCCGTCGTAATGAAATGGCCGTTGCCGCCCGCCGTCAGAACGACACTCTGGTTCCCCGGGCCGGTGGGCGCATTGCCCGCAGCCAGCCGGCTGTGCTGGCCCATTTTCACGGTTTGCCGCGCGCCGCCCGCTTCAAAGACTGCGCTATCGCCGGCAATGCTGACGAGCTTGACGCCGTCGGGCGACGTTTCGCCGACCGCGAGCCAGCGTGGCTTGCCGCCATCGATGACGAGCAGGGCCTTGTTGCCGACAATGCCATTCAAGTTGACGTCGGCCGCCACGGCGCCGGCGCACGCCGATAGAAAAAGCAGACCCGTTAACGTATGATTTACGGCTTTAAACACGTCGCGATTTTCT
>JBDSSV010000181.1:0-6680 GCA_039928535.1 Burkholderiales bacterium | reverse complement strand
ACGATACGGCCGCAAAATCCTTCACCGTGTCGTAAGGCAGGTTGCGCACGAGGCCAGGATTGGTCGCGAAGTTGACGTTGGCCATCAGCAGCGTGTAACCGTCGGGCACGGCCTTGGCGGCCATGTCCGCACCTATGACGCCGCCCGCGCCGCCGCGATTATCGATCACCACCGGCTGGCCCCAGGCTTCGGTGAGTTTGACGCCGACGAGACGGGCCACGATATCGTTCGTGCCGCCGGGCGCGAAGGGCACGATGAAGCGGATCGGCCGGTCAGGGTAGGCCGCGGCAGCAACACTGCTTGCGGCGATCAGGATGCAAGCTGTCAATGCGCGCTTCATGAATGTGCTTCCGTGTAGCGTACAGCGCGCAGACATTGCGCGGGTGTTCAGTCTATCTAGTTTCGTGGTGGACGGAAGGCAGCACGAGTTTACACATGCTGCGCCGCGTGTTGAAGAACAGCGAGCGCATCTTGGCCGTCCACGGCGTCTTGCGTGCCTGCAGACCGGCGGGGCTCTCGAATGCGTCCTTGTCGGTCAGCTCGTAGGCGGTAAGATATTTCGGACTGCTGCCGACAGCGGCGTAGCGTCGCGCGCGCACCACGCCCGGCACGGTCACGAGCCGCGGCAAATGCTCGTTGTCGTACCACTCGTTGTATTCGTCAACGATGTCGTCGGGTATGTCGGTATGCACGATGTACAGCCATGGCGTATCTTTCGCCGGTTTTTCGCCGACGTCGCGCATTAGGCGGAAATTGAAACGCTCGCGATCGTTGCCGTAAAAACTGCGTACGCGCAGCGACCACGGCGTCGGGTTCGCAACCACTTCCTGGAAATGCGGGCCGGGCTCGACGTTCTCATCGACCGCGTCGTACCACGCGAGGTACTTGGGCTTGGCGTCTTCCACCGTGTAGCGGCGGCCGCTGACGAAGCCGGGCAGCGCGACTATCTGGTTGATGTGCTCGAGGTTATACCAGGCATTGAATTCTTCTTCGCGTTCCGGCGGGACATGCAGCCAGACTGTGACGAGACCTTGAGCTTCAGCCATGTATTTCTATACGTCCGTATTAGAACGGCACGCCGCCGCGCACCGTCGTGCGGTGCATCAGCCGCCGCAGTGGAAGATCGTAATCGAATGTCGCCTTGTGCTGCACGGAGCAATTGTCCCATAACAGCAGATCGCCCGCCTGCCAGTGGTGGGTGTAAACGAACTCGGGCTTGATGATGTGTTGATACAGTTCGGCGAGCAATGCATCGCCTTCCGCCGGCGGCACGCCAACGAGTCCGGAGGTATGCGCTTCGTTGATAAAGAGGCCTTTGCGTTTGGTCACCGGATGCGTGCGCACGACCGGCGTCTCGACGTCCGGCACGCTCTTCAACTGCTCTTCAGTCGGCATGTGCTCCTGGATCATGCGGCCGCCGCGCGCTTCTTCTTCTTTCTGCACCCGCATGTTCTTGTTGCGGTAGTAGCGGTAGCTGTGCACGTTTTTCAATCCCTGCAGGCGCGCTTTCGTGGCTTCGGGCAGCGCGTTGTAGGCGGCTGTCGTGCTGGCAAAGCTCGTGTCGCCGAGAACATGGCCGTCCTTGACTGGAACTTCCGCGGCAAACAACGCCGACAGCATGCTCGGCTCATGCTTGTACGAGAGATCGCTGTGCCAGAAGCGGCCGGCGTCCTGCGAGCCGATCGCTTTGCCGTTTTCATCGAGCACGTTGGAGACGACCAGGATCTCCGGATGTCCCGGCAGGCGGCTTTCCTTGCGCACGTGCTGCTCGAGCAGGCCGAAGCGGCGCGTAAATGCGACCTGCTGCGCGGGCGTGATGCGCTGGTTGCGGAAGAACGCCACTTCGTTGTCGAAGAACGCGTCCGCGATGCGCGCGAACGTATCGTCGTCGATCGGCTGCGCGAGGTCGACGCCGCAGATTTCGGCGCCGAGGTGCTTGCCGATGCGTTTGATGGTGATATTCGGTCGGGTTGCTGTAAGCATGAATGACTCCTTGCCAATGAGCGGAAACCGTCATGGCTTCCAATCTGGGCGTCACGGTAACAGCGTTCGACCATGTAATAAAATGATAAAACTGTATATAGCTATGCAATTACGATATAGTGATATCGATATGACGCTGAAACAATTACGGTTTTTGCGGGAGATCGAGCGCCAGTCGCTGAACATTTCCAGCGCCGCGCTCGCGCTTCACACTTCGCAGCCCGGGGTCAGCCGCCAGTTGCAGGAGCTCGAGCGGGAGCTCGGTGTCGATTTGCTAGTGCGCCGCAAGAACCGCGTGCTGGCGCTGACCGCGGCAGGGCAGACGGTGCTGGTGTCGGCGCGGCGCATGCTCGATGAGGCCGACAATATTCGCCTCATCGCGGAGGATCTGCGCAACGAGCGCGGCGGCCGTCTGGCGCTGGCGACCAGCCACTTGCATGCGCGCTACACGCTGCTAGCGCCGGTCAAGGAATTCACCAAGCGCCACCCGGAGGTGCAATTGCACCTGCTGCAGGCCGACCCTGACGATGTGCCGCGCTTGATTGAAGCCAACGAAGCCGACGTCGGCATCAGTACCGATGTCACGGGCGCGCATCCGGCGCTGGCGCTGCTGCCAAGCGGTGTGCTTCGTCGCAGCGTCATCACGCCGAAAGGACATCCGCTGGCCGCGAAAAAGAAAATCTCGCTGGCAGACGTCGCGCATTATCCCATCGTCGGCTACAGCCCGCGCTCGCGCGGCGGGCAAATTATCGCGAAGACGTTTCGCGATCATGGCATCGAAGCGCGCTTCGTCGTCAGCGCCAGCGACTCCGACGTGATCAAGGCTTATGTGGAAGAGGGGTTGGGCATAGCAATCGTACCCACCCTGGCAGTGGGCAGCGTATCACCGCGGCTACAGGTCGTGGATGCGACGCACCTGTTTCCAAAAAGCGTCACCATCATCAGCCTGCGGCGTGATATCTATCTGCGCAAATACCTGACCGACTTCATCCAGATGCTGGAACCGAAGTTCACGCGCGACGCGATTTATCGCGCCATGGAACGCGCATAAGGCAACTTTTGCCATGCGTGCATCGTGTGGCGGAGATGCCCGCGAGATCGCATTTTGATTGTGACCCGCGCCGCCAGCCTTTCATCAGAAAAAAATGGCGCACCTGCACGTCGCCCTGGTAGTCGCGCCGAATCTCGTCGCGAGCGAACTGCGAAGAGACTCTCGGCAAGTGACCGGCTTTACCGCCGCTGGAATATTGTCCGCAAAAGCCGGATCAGCACCGACGGCACGAATGGTTTGTAGCCTTCGCGCGTCTGCGGCTTGTTCTTTCCGTCGTTCGCCGCCGCCTGGCCCAGCGGCGGCACGGTTGAATGTGGATGATTGAGCGCGGTGCGCTTGAGGTAGCCTTTCGGATTCCACGTCAGAAAGAAATGCTCGCGGCTGCGGTCGATTTCGAAATCGCGGTTCTCGAGCACGAATGCTTCGATTGCCTCGTAAGGACCGGGATCGGGGCCGACCCGCAGTCCATGATGGCAAATGCTGTCTTCGACGATGAAATAGTCACCCAGCGCCGTGAATTTTGAATAAAGCCGCAGGACGTTCAAGGTGTTTTCAAATGTATGCGAACTGTCTTCGATCACAAGCACCCGCTCGCTGGGTAAAATCATAGCCTCGACACGCGCGAAATTCTGGCATGCATCGCCGTCGATGAAAGTAATTCGTGGATGTTCTTTTACGCTCGCCGGTACGTTGTCGTGTCCCAGGTCGAGCCCGATGATCCTGCCGTTGCCAAGGATGTCACAAAGATGCGCAAGGTACAAAGCGCTGCCACCGCAGGCATTGCCTATTTCGACGATGACATCAGGCCGGTATTCAAACAGGATTTCCTGGTACACCCAGGCATCCATCGGGCTTTTCAGCGTCTTGACGCCGAAATAGGAAGTGTTCCTCAGTATGCCGTCCTGTATGTGCGGTAGCACCTCGGCGAGCGGCATGCTCAGATCCTGTTCCATGTGGTTAGCCAAATTCATTTACTCCGGGTTGCACTCGTGTTGGCAGGTCAACATTTCCGCTGGGAAATTATACGCTGGCAGCGGATTCGGGTCGGGTTCGCGTCCGGCAATTCGTAGTCCGCTTTTCGTCCCTGGTAGACGCGGGAGCAGACGCCGCCCAAGACATCGGCCGGCTCGATGGTCTACTATTGGATTGCGGAAGGCACCATTTAAACCCGGGCCGCTCTCTTCAGCCGAATCGCAAGCGGGTTTTCTCACTAACAATAAACTGCAGGATTGTGGAACGCCATATCATGAAACACGACATCATCATAACGGCGCAGGGCCACAAAGGCACGCTCGAGCGGCTGGTGCAGGAGTTTTCAGCGATCAAGCTTTTCGCGGCCGCGGACCGCGCGGCTACGCTCGAGGAAGCGGCGCCGAAAGTGCGCGGCCTCGCGCACACGGGGCACTCCCATGTCGACGCCGCGCTGATGGATGCACTGCCCAAGCTGGAGATCATCGCCAACTTCGGCGTCGGCGTCGACCAGATCGATCTCGACGCGGCGAAAAAGCGCGGCATCGTGGTCACCAACACTGCGGGCGCGCTCAACGAGTGCGTCGCGGATTGCGCGATGGGGCTGGTGCTGAACACGCTGCGTAAATTACCGCAGGCGGGCGCCTATTTGCGTGCGGGCGACTGGCAGGCGAAAGGGACGTATCAGCTAACCACGTCCCTCGGCGGCAAAACGCTGGGCATCCTCGGGCTGGGGCGGATCGGCGAGGAGATCGCGAAACGCGCAGCGGCGTTCGGCATGAAAATCCGCTATCACAATCGCAACAAGAAAGACGTGCCCTACGCATACGATGGCGATGCGGTCACCTTGGCGAAAAATTCCGACGTGTTATTGGTGATAACTCCGGGCGGCCCCGAAACGGACAAACTCGTCAATGCGGCCGTGCTGGATGCGCTGGGGCCGCAGGGCTATATAGTCAACGTCGCGCGCGGTTCGGTGGTGGATGAGCCGGTGTTGTTGCGCTATCTGCAGGATAAAAAAATCGCCGGCGCCGGACTGGATGTGTTCGACCACGAGCCCAAGGTGCCGGCCGAGTTTTTTACGCTGGATAATGTGGTGCTGACGCCGCACGTCGCCAGCGCCACCAACGAAACCCGCACTGCGATGGGCAATTTGCAGATCGAGAACCTGCAACTGCATTTCGCCGGCAAGGCGGTAAAAACTCCAGTGGTGTGACTCACGAGCGCAGTCGCGAAGTAGCACGCTTGCGCGTTACGGTGTGAGATTGAAGCGCTTAACGGGCGAGCTCAGCGGCCGGCCGCATTGTGGCCGCCGTTTTTTTGCAGCGATGGGTTAGGCGCCGTCAATTCGTCAGATGCATCACGCATGCCTCCGTTAGCCTTCGATCCGTCTCGTAATCTTAGCGGGCCGACCCAAATACTACTTAAGCGTCAGCCTTGCGGATGCGAATGTTTTCAGTGCGGTTCAAAGTTACCCGAAACGTTATTATCGCCAGCAAATAGGCCGGGATGTGCATCGGGGCAAATGGCCATTCAACTGGCTGGGTATAGAGTAAGTACGAGCATAGTCCAAACATAGCGAATGCGATCGTAGCCAACAGCCATTTCCTGCGGAATAAGAGCATCACCGTCGCGATCGGTCCCCCGACAAGCGCCATAAGAGCTAACACAAGCGAGATAATCATGAGGAAGCCCATGCCGTCGCGCGCCTAACGTTTAGGTGAACGGCGGGCCGTTTTTGGCCGTCCGTTCCACCTGGAGTTATACCCGACGCTGCCAGATTTCAGGATTTCGGCGGCCGTGAAACACGGCGATAACCACCAGCGTATCTGACCGTACTCGAAAGTACACGGAATATGGGAAGCGACGCGCGACGGTGCGTCGAACATTTCCGAAGACAACTGGATAGCGCTGCGGCCCATCTGCTGCGCTTGTAAGTGATTGCTCGATCTGGAGGATAAATTCCTCGCCGAGGCCGCGGCGCTGTTTGTCGTACCAGAGGGCTGCATCCTCATACTCGCTTTTCGCGGCGCGCCGAAAAACGATGCGCAGTGTCACTGCCCCAGGCGCGCGCGAACTGAAGCCTTGACTTCATCCCAAGGCACTACGTCGTCCGGGAATGCATCGTCATCGGCAACGCGGCGATCCAATTCCGCACGTTGCGCATCAGTAAGTGAAAAAGCTTTTGCGTCGGCGCAGATGGTCGCCCATATTTCCTCGACGAGTGCAAGTCGCTCATCGACATTGAGTCGATCTATGCCTAAGGTCTTGACGGAAACGTTCATCGTCACCTCCGTTCAAAAAATAAGTTTAGCACTTGTCATCGTTCGATGACGTGAAGGGTATAACTATTCAATTAGTTAACAAAAATTAGGTGACAGGTATTGGTTGACAGAAATTATCTGCCCATTTGTAACCGCCGCCAATCAGTATCACCGCATGATGAACGGATTCGGCACTTCCTTCGCGGTCGAAATCCACACGCTCTTGGTCTGCAGATATTCCTTGATCATTTCCTGGCCGCTTTCGCGCCCGAGACCGCTGCGCTTATAACCGCCAAACGGGGAGAGGAAGCTCACCGCGCGATAGGTGTTGACCCACACGGTGCCAGCCTGGAGTTTTTCCGCCATCAGGAAAGCGCGGCGCATGTTCTGCGTCCACACGCCGGCGGCGAGTC
>JBDSSV010000180.1:0-4710 GCA_039928535.1 Burkholderiales bacterium | reverse complement strand
CGCTGACGAATTCAACGCGTGGTACGACACCGAGCACGTGCCAGAGCGCCTGCGCGTCAAAGGCTTCGTCAACGCACAGCGCTGGCTCGGCGCCGACGATCCGATGATATCGATCGCGACTTACGATCTTGATACGCCGGCCGTGCTGCAGACTCCGGCGTATACCGCAATCGCGGGCCCCAATCTGTCGCCATGGTCGAAACGCGTCACCGGCAAAATCATCCGCATCTGCCGCCTCGAAGCCGCGCAGATCGTGCCGGGCCGCCTGGCGGCGCCCACGGACGCGCCCGGCTTGCTGATGTACGCGATGAACGTCGCGCCCGAAGCGGACGCCGAGTACAACGCTTGGTACAACGAGGAACACCTGCCGGCGCTGGCCGCGGTGCCGGGTTGTTTATGCGCGCGGCGCTTCAAGACCGAAGGCGGCACCCACAAGTACGTTTCGTTTTACCACTTGAATGCGCCGGAACTGCAAGCGTCGCCCGCGTGGAAAAAAGCCGCCGGCACGCCGTGGACCGCAAAAATGCGCCCGCATTTCCGCGATCCTCTGCGCATTGTGCTGCGACGCTATGTGCGCCAAGGCAGGTAGGTTTCTTGCTGCGCTGACATGCGCGTGCGCGCTGAACGCGTCGCCTGCGTTGGCGCAGTATCCCGGCAAAACCATCCGCATCGTCGTGCCGCTGGCGCCGGGTGGCCCCTCCGACCTGCTTGCGCGCGCGGTCGGGCAGAAACTTTCCGAAGCGTTGGGCCAGCCGGTGGTCATCGACAATCGCGCCGGCGCCAACGGCGTAGTCGGCTGCGAGATTGTCGCGAAGAGCGCGCCTGACGGCTACACGTTATTGATGGGCACCAGCGGCACGCATGGCATCAACGCGAGCCTCTTTCCCAAGTTGCCCTACGACACCATCAGAGATTTCGCGCCGATCGCGCGCCTGGGCATAGCGCCCTACGTGCTCGTCGCGCATCCATCGCTGCCCGTGCGCGGTATCGCCGACCTTCTACGGCTCGCGCGCGCGCGTCCCGGCGAGATCACCATAGCCGCGGGCGGCAGTGCTTCGCATCTCGCGTCGGAGTTGTTCAAGAGTGTCGCGCACATCAACTTGCTATTGATTCCGTACAAAGGCAACTCGCTGGCAGTGTCGGCCGTGATCGGCGGCGAGATCTCGCTGGTCTTCGGCAATATCGCGCAGGCGCTGCCGCAGGTAAAGGCCGGGCGGCTGCGAGCACTGGGCGTAACGAGCCCGCGCCGTTCGCCGGTGATGCCCGGCGTGCCGACCATTGCGGAATCTGGCGTGACAGGTTTCGAAACTTCGACCTGGTACGGCATGCTGGCGCCGGCGGGAACACCGCGCGCGATCGTCGACAAATTAAACGGCGAGATCGTGCGTATCCTGCAACTGCCAGACGTGCGCGAGCGCCTGTCCGCCGAGGCGTTCGAGCTGCCCGCGGATACGCCGGATCAGTTTGCCGCCATCATCAAGGCGGAATTGTCGCGCTGGGCGAAGCTCGTGAAGGAAACCGGCGCGCGCGTCGAATAGCCGCATCAGAATTACTTGAAGTAATTCTGAGAGTCCGTTCGCCCTGATGTATAGAAGGGCGGAAAGAGGACTGGTAGCGAATTGATGACCGGCCGCTCATGCTTCGATACCTCAGCACGAACGGCCGGAATATTTTGGAGACCGCTGCTTATTTGAGTTGAGTTCCATGATTTGCGTTCCGGTTTGAGAGTAAATGGGAGGTGCTACCATAGGAAAATCACCGGCGCTTGCCAGTGTCTGCATTGTTCCGATCAACTCCGGGAGTGACCACCATGCCGTCAGAATTGTTCAACAAGGGCCTCGCCGTGCGCAAGGAAGTGCTGGGCGAGGCCTACGTGGAGAAGTCGATCAAGGGCGCCGACGAGTTCGCGCTCGCCATGCAGGAGTACGCGACCGAAGCGGCGTGGGGTGCGATCTGGACGCGCCCGGGCCTGCCGCGCAAGACGCGCAGCCTGCTCAATATCGCGATGCTGACCATCATGAACCGTCCGCACGAACTGAAGCTGCACATCCGCTCATCGTTCACCAATGGCGTGAGCAAGGACGAAATCAAGGAAGTGCTGCTGCAGGTTGCGGCCTATGCCGGCGTGCCGGCGGGCATCGACGGCTTCCGCCTCGCGCGCGAGGCGTTCGCGGAAATGGAAGCCGCGAAAAAGTGACCGGCGGCAGCCTTTGCCGCCCGCCCGCAGTTAACGCCGTGCTGTTGCCCGGCGCAGTCGCGCGCGGCCCCTGAGAGAGCGCGCGGTGTCGATCCGCTACGTTCTCGCGCTGACCCTCTTCAGCATGACAGGCGTGCGCGCGGGCCGCGTGTTGCTCGCCCTCTACGCACTTTATCTGGGCGCGCAGCCGGTTACCGTCGGTGTGCTCGCGGCGACCTTTTCGGTGCCCCCTATGCTGCTGTCCCTGCTCGCGGGCCGCTTTGCCGACCGGGTCGGTTCGCGCTGGCCGCTGATCATAGGTGCGGCCGGCGGCGCGTGCGGCATGCTGGTGCCCTATCTCATGCCGGGCATGCCGGCGTTGTTCGTCGCCGCGGCGATGAACGGTGTCGCGTTCACGTTCGTCAACGTCGCGCTGCAGAACCTGGTCGGCTTGCTGAGCTCGCCCAGCGAACGGCCGCGCAACTTCAGCAATTTCAGCCTGGCGCTCGCGGTCGCGAGTTTCATCGGGCCGCTGATGGTTGGCTTTTCGATCGATCATGCCGGCTACGCCTATGCTTGTCTGTATGTCGTGGCAGTCTCCCTCGTGCCGGTCGTTTTGCTCATCGTCAAGAAGATGGCGCTCGCTCACGCCAAACCCGAAGCCGGAGCCACGGGCAGCCTGCTCGATGCGCTCAGGCGGCCGGGGGTCTGGCGCGTGCTTGCCACCAGCAGCCTGGTCGTCACCGGTATCGACATGTACCAGTTCTACCTGCCGATCTACGCGCATTCCATCGACTTATCTGCATCGGTGACCGGTGTCGTGCTGGCGACATTCTCGGCGGCGGCGTTCGTGGTGCGTCTCATCATGCCGCGGCTGCTTAAAATGTGGAGCGTTGAAAAGCTGCTGGCGCTGTCTTTTTACCTGGGCGCGGCCAGCCTCGTGCTGGTGCCCCTGTTCCAAAACGCTTGGGTCCTCGCGCTGACGTCCTTTATGTTTGGCCTCGGCATGGGCTGCTGCCAGCCTATTACTATGATGTTGACATTTTCAGGGTCCGCGGAAGGACGGTCCGGCGAAGCCTTGGGCCTGCGCCTGACCGTAAACCACCTGACGCGCGTGATCAGTCCAGTGATTTTCGGCTCACTTGGATCCATATTCGGTATTTTCGCGGTATTTTGGGGCAATGCCGCCCTGCTGGGCAGTGGGGGGGTCATTACCGGCTCCCGGGCAGCCAAGCGTCCGCCTCCCACATAGGGGGATGTCAACTGCCTGTTAAGAGGCGCGTTATAGGGTTCATCCGGATTACCGGATACATTAACCAATACCAATGGAGAGAACAAAATGAACAAGCTGTTAGCCACTCTGATCGCCTTCGCATTTGCCACCCTGACCGCGACCGCGGCCGACATGGCCAAGGACACGAAAGCTGCCCCGGCCCCCGCGAAAGCGGAAGCTCCCGCCAAAGCAGAAGCGCCGAAAGCGATGACCAAAGAAGAGAAAAAAGCCGATGCGAAAGCGAAAGCCGAAGCCAGGAAACTAGCCAAAGCCGAAGCGAAAGCCAAAGCCAAAGCCGACGCCGCCGCCAAGAAAGAAGCGAAAGCCAAAGCGAAAGCCGACGCGAAAGCCGCCAAAGCAGCCGCCAAAGCCGACCATTCGAAAGCCGACGCCTCAGCTGACGCAGCCAAGACCAAAGCCGACGCGAAAACCGATATGAGCAAGACCAAAGCCGACGTTAAGGCCGACACGACCAAAGCCAAAGCCGACGCAAAAACCGACATGATGAAGAAGTAAGTTTTAACAGCGCGCCGTCAGGCGCGCGTGTCGGAAAAAAGGCGGGGACCTCCCCGCCTTTTTATTTGTACTGCGTGTTTGTATTGGCGCGGTCCGGTTGCTAATATCCAGCGTTTCTCGAGCAACTGTTCTGAAGGATACGCATAGATGAAAGCCCTCGTTGTCAGAAAATTCGGCGCAACCGACGCGCTCAAAGTCGAAGAGTGGAGCGTGCCGCCGCCGGGTAGCGGTGAAGTCCTGGTCGACGTGCAAGCTGCCGGGATCAATTTCCCCGACCTCCTGGTCATCGACGGCAAGTATCAGTTCCTGCCGCCGCTACCGTTCGTCCCGGGCAAGGAGTGCGCGGGGGTGGTGAATTCGGTCGGCGCCGGTGTGACCACGCCGAAGGCGGGCGATCGCGTGCTGGTTCAAGTCGAGTACGGCGCGTATGCGCAGCAGGTCGTAACCAAGGCGGTCAATTGCCATGTCGTGCCGGCGGCCATCAGCTTTCCCGAGGCGGCGGCGATGGGGCTCACTTACAACACGGCGCATTTTGCGCTGGTCGAGCGCGGTCAGATGAAGCCGGGCGAAATCGTATTGGTCACTGGTGCGGCTGGAGGCGTGGGTCTTGCCACCGTGCAGGTCGCGAAAGCATTGGGCGCAGTCGTAGTTGCTGCGGTCAGCACGCCGGACAAGGCGGCCGCCGCGAAAGCTGCTGGGGCCGATCACGTCATCGACACCAGCGTGACAGATTTGCGCGAGAAAC
>JBDSSV010000179.1:0-3069 GCA_039928535.1 Burkholderiales bacterium | reverse complement strand
GCGCACATGGGGCGGGATTCCCACCAGGGTGCGCCAGTCACCAGCGCGCAGGAATTGAGCGACGTCACCGAGCGGTCGGGCAGCACGCGGCTGCTGCTGCCGCTGATCGAGTCGATAGGCGCGCTGGAAGCGCTCGACGAGATTCTGGACATCGACGGTATCAGCGGCGTCTTCATCGGCTGCACGGATCTCGCGGAGGTGCTGGGACATCCACTCGACTATCTGAATCCGGAAGTCCTCGCCGCCGTGGAGCGCGCGTGCAAGGCGGCGAAAAAGCGCGGCAAGATCGTGCTCGCCAATACGGGCTACGCTTTCCCGTCGATCGAAGGGCAGGTCGCGCACGCGAAGGCGCTGAAGAAATGCGGCGTCAACATGCTGATGCTGCAAACCGTGGAATTCAACCTGTTCGTAATAGCGAAGTCGGTTTCAGACGCGGTGCGCGCGGCGTAGCACCGTGTTTCGCCAGCACGGTCATTCAGGCCGCGCGAAATAACTTCCTGTCACAGGTCGAGTCCCTTTCCCGATGCAGAAAGTCGGCCGGCGAGCTGCATGTACGGGGCATGTATTGTTCAGCGGCAACGGCAGCAGTCCCGTGGTGTATTATCTGTGCTTCAAAATTTTTTCAAGAGGATCGCTGCCACGTGATGCGTTCGGTGCAACGGATCCTCGCCGTATTCGAAAGTTTTACGGCAGAAAGAAGCAGTCTCGCGCTGCAGGAAATCGCCGACCGGATCGAGCTGCCGAAATCCACCACGTTTCGCATCGTCCAGAGCCTGGAACAAGCCGGCTATCTCGTGCGTCTTGAAGACCAGAAATACTGCCTGTCGCTGCGTTTCACGCGACTCGGCGGGCTCGTCAAGAGTACTCTGGGCATACGCGAAATCGCGCGGCCCGTCATGGCGGAGCTCGCAGAAGCGACGAAAGAGACGGTTTCAATCCACACCGTGAGCGGGAGGAACCGTGTTTGCATCGATGCCATGGCCACTGCGTCGTCGCAATTGCGCAACGTGGTCCAGCCCGGGGAGCAAGTTGCCCTGCTATCGGGATCGGGCTCGAAAGTGTTGATGGCTTTCATGCCGAAGGCGCAACTGGCAACCATTACAGGGGCGATAGCGCGGCGTACCAAGCGCGCCCAGACCGAGGTGCTGGCGGAACTCGCTAAAATCCGACAGCAGGGATTTGCGGTTTCACACGGGGAGCGGTTGCTCGGTCTGTCGGCCATATCGGCTCCGATCAAGGACGCAACCGACGCGGTGCGCTACTGCATCACGACAGGCGGGCCGACTGTCAGAATGCAGGCGAACGAAAAGGAATTCATCAAGCTGGTGGTCAAGGCGGCAGCGAACATTTCCCGGCAGTTTGGTGGCAGAACGAACTGAGCGGCGGGATGGATGGATCGGTTGTCACGCGATTGCCAAATATGAACCATGCAGTCTTCCAGAGCGAATCGAACTATGAAACATAGCGTGGCAATTGCGTGCGCGTGCGTGATGGCGTGGTCAGTTGTGTCTGCAACGCAGGCTTGCGCCCAGGAATATCCGGCCAAAGCGGTGCGCATCGTCGCGCCATTCCCCGCGGGCGGTGGCACCGACCTGAATGTCCGGCGTCTTGCCGAGCAACTCAGCAAACTGTGGGGCCAGCCGGTGGTCGTCGATAATGTGGCCGGCGCGGCCGGCGGCGTCGCGGCAGTCAGCGTGGCGAGATCGAAGCCGGACGGCTATACGCTCTTTCTCATCACGCATCCCATACTCGCAATCAATCCCCTGATCTACGACAAGCTCGCGTACGACGCCGACAAAGATTTTGCGGCTGTCGTGCAGGTGAGCGAGACGCCGAGCATTCTGCTGGTCAATCCCTCCTTGCAGGTCAGCCGGGTTTCCGAACTTATCAGCCTGGCAAAAGCAAAACCCGGCGTGCTCCTGTTCGGTTCCGGTGGCGTAGGCACCACGTTGCATCTCGCGGGCGAGCTCTTCAAGGCGTCAGCCGGGGTGGATATTACACATGTGCCGTATAAAGGCGGCGCACCTGCCGTGGTCGCACTTATCGGCAACGAGATCCAGCTCTTCTTCGACAGCTCGTCGTCGGCGCTGCGGCACATGCAGTCAGGGCGCGTGAGCGGGCTCGCGATCGCGAGCATGCATCGTCTTGCCGCCGCGCCGGAGCTGCCGACTTTTCACGAGAGCGGCCTTAAAGGTTTTGTTTCCACGCTTGCACACGGCGTGGTAGTTCCGGCCGGCACTTCGAGCGCCGTCATTGCTGCGATCAATCGCGGCGCCAATACGGTATTGAAGAATTCCGATTACCGGAAGATCATGGCTGACGACGGCATCGACTTGGTCGGCGGCACTCCCGAGCAGCTGGCGCAATTCCTCGTCAATGAGCGCAGGAAGTGGGGGCCGCTCATTCAAAAGCTCGGCGTCAAAGCGCCGTAGCAGCGTGCGCGGCGCCATCGACCACAACGAACCGCAAGGATGTTTTTATGCGAAGTGAGATTGCAATCATTTGTTTTTCCAAGCTGAAGCCGGCAACTGCGGCCGCGGCGTTATGTGCCGCGCTCTTCATTGCTGCGGGGCCCGCGGTTGCGCAGGCTTTTCCCGAGCGGCCGGTGCGCATCGTCGTCAATGTCACCGCGGGCGGCGGCGTCGACTCAACCGCACGCGTGATCGCCCAGCATTTCAACTCGGTATATAAACAGCCGGTTGTCGTTGAGAACCGGACCGGAGCCGGCGGTTCCATCGGCATAGAACTCGTCGCGAAGGCCACGCCGGACGGCTACACGCTGCTGGTATGCAGCAGTGGCATCATCACCAACGCCGCATTTCGTCCGCAGGGATATGATCCGATCCGCGACTTCCAGCCGGTTAGCATCCTGACGTCCGCGCCTTATATCGTCGTAGCGACGCCGTCGCTGCCCGCGAAATCCATCGCCGACTTGGTCGCCATGGCGAAGAGAAAGCCGGATGCGGTGAGTTATGCATCTTCAGGCACCGGTGGCGTCACGCATCTGGCGGCCGAGTTGCTCGCCATGCTGACCGACACGAAAATGCTCCACGTGCCCTATAAGGGAGT
>JBDSSV010000178.1:0-4477 GCA_039928535.1 Burkholderiales bacterium | reverse complement strand
TGGCCGCGCCATCGCGCTCGGCCTCGCGGCGGAAGGCGCAATAGTCGCGGCGGTCGCGCGCCGCATCAATCTGCTCGAAGAACTGTCGGCGGAAATCGTCGCGGCCGGCGGCGTGCAGCCGACGCTGATCCAGGCCGATCTTTATCCTGACGACGCCGCGGACCGCATTGCGGAAAGCGCGACGAAGGCACTCGGCCGCGTCGATATTCTCGCCAATGCCGCCGGCGGCAGTCGTCCCCTGCCGATCGGCGCATCGAAGGAAGAATGGATGGAAGGTCTCACGCTCAACTTCTTCCGCTTGCGCGAATTGACAGAAGCCGTGATGCCCGGCATGCAGAAAAACGGCTACGGCCGCGTGATCAATCTGACCGGGACGCGCGAGCCGCGCAACCTGAACGCGGCGCATGCGGCGAAGGCGGCCGTCCACGTCTGGTCGAAAGGGTTGTCGAAAGTGGTCGCCAGGGACGGCGTCACCGTCAACTGCATACAGCCGGGCAAATTGCGCAGCGAGCAGATCGACAAGCGCTGGCCGACGGCGGAAGCGCGCAAAGAGTGGGCGAAGAAGGAAGTGCCGATGGAGCGCATGGGCGAGCCGCATGAGCTGGCCGACCTTGCGGTGTTTCTTGCGTCACCGCGCGCGAGCTATATTACGGGCAATATCGTCGCGTTCGACGGCGGCGCGCGGTTCTTTGCGTTCTAACGGTCGCGCGCAATCTTGCGGGCAGTTTGAAGGACTCGCGTGGTGACTTTTGTAAAAGACGAACTCGCGGCCCTCGCGCACGGCATCCGCTACAGCGAACTGCCGCCGGAAGTCGTGCTCGAGGCGAAGCGCGTAATACTCGATACGCTCGCCTGCGCCGCGGGCGCTCTGCGCAGCGAGCCGGCTGCTATCGTCAAGCTCGTCGCCGGCGAACTCGGCGGCAACGCGAAGGCGACGACGATAGGCGACGGCGGCAAGACTTCCTGCGCGCTGGCCACGCTGGTCAACGGCACGCTGATCCGCTACCTTGACAACAACGATTATTACTTCGGGCTCGACTCGGCGCATCCGAGCGGCAATCTCGCGCCGGCGCTGGCAGTCGCGGAAAAATGCGGGCGCACTGGCCGCGACGTCATTGCCGCGCTGGTCGCCGCGTATGAAGTCCAGCTCCGCCTGTGCGATGTCGTTGCGGCAACGGGCATCACGGCGCGTGGCTGGCATCCGGGCACCGACATGCAGTTTTCAAGCGCGGCGGTGGCCGGGCTATTGATGAGCGACGATGCGCGCGTCACCGCACATGCCATGGCAATCGCGGGCAGCCACAACAACACGCTGGCGCAGTCTCAGCGCGGCCACATTCCGATGATGAAGGCGACTGCAGAAGCGACGATAGCGAAGGGCGGCGTCGAGGCTGCGTTGCTGGCTGCGGCGGGACTCACCGGGCCGGAAGAAATATTCGAAGGCGTCGCAGGCTGGGGCAAAACGGTGGCGGGCGATGTCGACTTCAGCGCGCTGACTGCGCCCGTCGGCGAGCGTTACCGCATACTTGATACCTGTCTCAAGCCTTACGCAGCGGTCGCCGGGGCCATGGCGCCGATACGCGCCGCAATCGACATTGCAACGCATGAAAGGCTGGTGACGGCAGAAATCGCCGGCGTAGTAATCAAGCTGCACGCGAGCGCGGTGACGAAAGCGACCGACCCG
This sequence comes from Burkholderiales bacterium, assembly GCA_039928535.1. Taxonomy (GTDB): domain Bacteria; phylum Pseudomonadota; class Gammaproteobacteria; order Burkholderiales; family SG8-41; genus PALSA-1004. The sequence continues at coordinate 2,793 of JBDSSV010000178.1, read as the reverse complement.
CGCAAGAATTATCCGCGTGACAAAGAGACCGCCGACCATAGCTACCATTACTGCATCGCGGCGGCGCTGCTCGACGGCGCGTGCGGACCGGCGCAGTTCACCGACGCGCGTATCGCATCGGCGGATATCCGCGGCCTGATCGCGAAAACGACGCTGGCAGCCGACGACGAGCTGACCGCGTTGTGGCCGCAATCGTCAGGCGGCGGTGTTGTGGTCACCATGCGCGACGGGCGTACGATCGCGCGCATGAACAAGCATCCGCCGGGCCATCCGCGGAATCCGCTGACCAATGCTGAAATCGAGCGCAAGTTTTTTGAGCTGGCCGATGGCATACTGCCGGTCGCTCGCGTCGAGCAGATCATCGAAGAAGTCGGAACCTTCGAGCAGTGCGAGAGCATCGGCGAATTGCTGGGCCATATGAAAATGCAATAACGCGGGCGCGCAGCCGCATCCAAAAAATACGCACGGGGGCCGAAAAGACATGAAGAGCGCGGGCATCCGCATGCAACGACCGTGAGCGACGCACCTTTCATCGCGGTATTCACCAAGAACCGCACGAATCCGGCGTACGCGGCGGCGCGCCTGGGCGCCGACCGCACCGCGCAGCGCATGGGCGCGCGCACCGTGCATTATGTGCCGCAAAAACCCGATGACGCCGATGAGCAGATTGCATTGATCGACACGGCGCTCGCCGCGCGTCCCGCCGCGTGCGTGCTTGTCCCGGTGCATCCGACTGCGGTCAACGCCGCTATCCGTAAAATCAACGCAGCGGGCGTGCCCATTGTCGGCTTCATCAACCGGTTCACCGAGCCGAAGAGCATCGTGAGCCTTGTCACCTCCGAAGACTATCCTCTCGCGTTAGCGATCGCGACTTACCTGTGCGGGAACCTGAAGGGGCGCGGCGATGTCGTGATCGTTGAAGGGCCGCGCGAATCGGTCACGAGCCTCGAGCGCGTACGTGGCTTTCGCGATGCGGTGAAGAAATTTCCGGCGATGCGTGTCGCAGCGACTGTCTGCGGCGAGTATCAGCATGACGAAACTGTGCGAGCGGGAAAGGAATTCATGAAATCACAGCCGCGTTTCGACGCAGTACTCGCCGCTAACGACGTAATGGCGCTCGCGATGCTGGAAGTATTCGATGCCGCAGGCCGCGCGAGCGTCGTAGTCGGCATCAACGCGGTGCCAGATGCGATCACCGCGATCAAACGCGGCAAGTTGCTGGCGACGGTGGATTTCGACGCCATGAAGATGGGCTGTCTTGCCACTGAAGCCGCGATCCGGCACTTGCGCGGCGAGAAAGTCCCGGCGGAAATCATTCTGCCGGTGCAGGTTGTCGATACCAATAACTGCGCGTTGTGGGACAAGTCGTTCGAAGAACGCGGGTGTCCGCGCTGGGAGGATATCGTGCAATGAGCAGGAAATCCTGCGCCCGCGCCTGCACTGAGCTTATCAAAGCGTATCGAAGGGCGAGGGGATGTCTGGCTATGCTCGCGGTTCTATACATCACCACGAACGGGCTTATTCAAGACTTACCAAGCTGCTAGAATCCCCATTCGTCACAAGCACCTACGGAGAGCACGCATGGACACCACGACGCCCGCGCCGACGAAAACGACTGCCGCCGCGCCCAAGCGGACGACCTACAAAGGCGCTGAGAACAGGGTCGAGTACCTGATCAAGGAAAAGGTGCCATACCTCTTCGGTGTGTGCGGGCATGGCAACATCGGCTGTCTCGACGCCACGTGCAACGCCGCCAATCGCATCAAAACGATTTCCGTGCATCACGCACAGGCCGTAAGCTATATGGCCGATGCTTATTACAAAGTGAAGCATCAGCCGGTGGCGACTTACACCGCCCGGTCGGCACCGGCACGTGGCAACTGCCGCCGTTCCCGCATGGCGAGCCGAATTTTCACAAGCTCGCGGGGCTCGAAGGTAAGTAGTAGGCGTCCGGGTCGCCCGGCAAATTTTGCAAAGGAGACGGTGATGCGCTCATTGTTGATTCTTGGTTTCGGGATGGTACTTGCGGGCTGCGGCGATCTGCCGCGGCAAACCGACGTGTCGGAACTGCAAATGCGGGCGCGCGACAACGGCGTCGTTTACTACGGCACGATTCAGCGCGAGTATTTCCGGGAGGCATATTTCCGGACTACGAGCCTCACCCTGGAAGTCGACCGCCGCGTATATAGCGGCAATATCGAGCGCACCAGTCCCAACGCCACCTTCGGCCTTTACCGGCTTTACGGTGCGCGCGATGCTGCGCCGAAATCGGCCGAGACCTTGAGCCAGGCCAACTTCAGATGGGCGATCCTGTCGTCAGCGGACAAGCGCACCATGAACTGCGACTTCATCGATTTCCGGGGCAGGGACTCCCACGGTATCTGCATCGATCACGCGCAGCGCGTATATGACGCCGTTTTGTACGCACCGCAAAACGAAGAGCAGGATTTACCAGCAAATGAACGCAGATAATTTAAAAACTCAGAAAAAATTCTGATAGATGTTTTAGATTTTTATCGGAGTTTATCGACGGCTACCAGACTTTGATTTAACTACTCCGGCTTGATGCCGGCCGCCTTCACGACCTTGCCCCAGCGCGCGAGCTCGCTTTTCAGGTGAACTTCAAACTCCTGCGGCGTCGTGGTCGTGATATCCAGTGAGAGATTGCCGAATTTGGTGCGCGTGTCCTGCGCGGACATCACGTCAAGTATCGTGGCGTGAAGTTTCGCCAGCATCTCTTTCGGCAGCCGCGCCGGCGCAAATACGCCGAACCAGTTGGTCACTATCATGCCG
>JBDSSV010000177.1:0-14376 GCA_039928535.1 Burkholderiales bacterium | reverse complement strand
CGCGACCGGCGTCCGAAAGGCTCGTAAACGCCAGGCTTAATCTGCTTCAGCTGAACCTCATGCGGGACTGGCGCACTGGCCTTGCGGAGTACATCCGCGATTATTACGCGGACTTCATCAGTGCTTTCATGTTGGACAGCCGGCGCGCATCTGACCAGCGTGCTATTTAGCTTGTCATCATGGAGACATTGCGCAAAGCCATGGCGTTACATCAGGCGGGCGATCTGGAGCAGGCCGCCCGTTGTTACGCGGAGATTCTAAACGCAGAGCCCGCGCAATTTGACGCTCTGCATTATCTTGGCTTGCTCGAAGCGCAGCGGGAACGCTACGAGACAGCGTTGTCCTTGCTGGATCGGGCGTTGCATGTCGATCAACGCTCCGTCGATGCGCTCACAAATCGCGCAAATGTGCTTAAAGCGCTCAACCGTCAGGTCGAAGCGCTGGCAAGTTGCGACCGGGCGCTCGCGATCAACCCCGACTCTGCAATGGTGCATTACAACCGGGGCAACATCCTGCTCGACCTTGCCCGTTTTGAAGAGGCGCTGGTCAGCTATGACCGGGTCCTGGCGGTCATGCCCGAAAATGGTTCTGCACTCTACAACCGCGGCAGCGCACTGCTGCAACTCGGGCGTCCTGAAGCCGCGCTGAACGATTACGACAAACTGCTGGTGATCATGCCGAACGAACCGGCCGCCCTGTATAACCGCGGGCTTGCCCTGCAAAAGCTCGGCCGCTATGCGGATGCACTGGCCGGCTACAACCAAGCTTTGGCGGTCGCGCCGGATGACGTAGAAGCGCTGACGAACCGCGGCCTCTCGCTCTACGAGCTGAACCGTTTCACGGAAGCCCTGGCAAGTTACGACAAGGCGCTTGCAGTTGATCCCGGGTATGTCGCGGCGATGAATAACCGCGGCAACGTACTGTGGGAATTGAATCGTCCCCAAGAAGCGCTCGCGAGCTTTGACAAAGCGCTGGCGCTAAAATCTGATTTCGTCGAGGCGCTGCACAGCAAAGGCAATGTTCTGCAATCCCTGCATCGCCACGCAGAAGCTGCCGCGAGTTACGAACAGGCGTTTGCCATCGCACCGGCGGACGACTTTGTTTTATGCGCGCTCGCTTACGCAAAAATGCACCTCGCCGACTGGAGCATGTACAGCTTTCAGGCGGACCGTCTCGCGGCCGCCGTGCGAAATGGAAAAAGCGGCGTCATGCCGCTGGTTTTTCTTGCCGTTACGGATTCCGCGCCCGACCAACTCCTGTGCGCACAAACGTGGACGCGCGACAAATACCCGCCATCGCCGAACCCTCGCCTGAAGGCGGAGCGAGACCGGCACGACAGGATTCGCATTGCATACCTGTCCGCGGATTTGCGCGATCACGCCGTTTCCTACCTGCTGGCCGGCCTGTTCGAAACGCACGACCGAGCCCGCTTTGAGGTGACAGCCTTGGCATGGGGTCCTCCCGCCACTGGCGAAATGCGCACGCGCCTTATGGGTGCTTTCGAACGATTCATCGACGTGGGCGAGAGGAGCGACGCCGAAGTTGCCGCTTTGCTGCGTGAGCTTGAGATCGACATCGCGGTGGACCTGGCGGGGTTTACCACCCACAGCCGTGCAAAAATTTTTGCGTCGCGGCCTGCCCCGGTGCAGGTGAGCTATGTCGGCTTTTCTGCGACGATGGGCGCTTCCTACATCGACTATATTATTGCCGACCGCTATGCGATTCCTGAAGGGCGGCAGGCATGTTATGCGGAAAAGGTGGTCTACCTGCCCGATACTTTTCAGGCAAACGACTCAAAGCGGCGGATTGCCGAGCGCGCACCGACGCGCGCAGAGGCAGGGCTGCCTGCGGATGGCTTCGTCTTCTGCTCTTTCAACAATACCTTCAAGATCACGCCGCGGCTGTTCGACATCTGGATGCGGCTGCTCGGCAAGGTCGAAGGCAGCGTGCTATGGCTGCTCGGCTCGCATGACGCAGTCCGCCGCAACTTGCAGCATGAGGCGAAAGAGCGGGGCATCGCGCCGGGACGGCTGATTTTTGCGACGCACGCTCCCTATGCGGACCACCTTGCACGCTGTCAGCTCGCCGATCTGTTCCTGGATACCCTGCCGTTTAATGCAATCACAACCGCCAGCGACGCGCTGTGGGGCGGGCTGCCCGTGCTCACGTGTTCGGGCGACGCATTTGCGGCACGCGCGGCGGGCAGCCTGTTGCATGCCGTCGGGCTGCCCGAGCTGATCACGCACAGCCTCGATGAGTATGAGGCCCGCGCGCTCGAGCTTGCGATGGACGCGCAGATGCTGGCAGCGGTCAGGGCGAAACTTGCGCGAAACCGTGTCGCATTCCCGCTGTTCGACACCGACCGCTTTCGTCGCAACATCGAGGCAGCCTATATAACGATGTGGGAGACGGCGCAGCGCGGAGAACCGCCGGCAAGCTTTGCCGTGCCGGCGGCAGGATGATCAGACGATTACAGCGCCTTCCCGCGCGGGTGTCGGTGACGGCAGGATAGCTTACGCTCGACTTCGATCGCGCGAGTCCTTATTCTTAACAATCACCGCGCGTCGCCTGCATCATTTGATCGGGGCCGCGTGTCCAACATAAAAGTGAGTTGCAGTCGAGATGCTTTCTGCTGAATTTACCGAGGTAAAACGACTTCGCTCAAGCGGCAATCATGCCGCCGCATTCGCGCTGATTCAGGCGAGCGCGATGCGGTCGGACGAAGACGCATTCGAGGCGATGGTGTCCCTATTTACGTCCGGCAATTTCGACGACGTGATCGAGTGCGCAGGCAGGCATCAGTGGAAGAGTCCCTGGGCGAGTCAGGCGAGCCAGGCGCTGCGCCTCCTTGCCCGGCGCCAGGATCCGCGGGCGGCGTTGGCGCTGGCGCGAGGCGCCATCGATGCCGGCGGCGCCCCCTTCGATGCCATGGCGGTGTACCTGATACTTCTACAGATTAACGGACTGCAGGCAGAAGCCGCAGCGTACGTCAAAGCGCGTGTCCCGCAACTTCCCGCGAACGAAGTCTTTCTGACCATCGTGGCTGCCGAGGTGGCGGCCGCCGAGCATGACTGGGTGCGCGCCTATTCGCTCGCCCTCGCCGTGCTGGCCACGGACCTCGACAACCTGCGCGCGTTGGCGCTCCTTGCCATTGCGAGTTTCGAACTCGGCAGCACGCCCGAATCCCTCGGCTATGCCATGCGGGCGAGCCTGATCAATCCTGAAGTGCCGATGGTCGCCCTGCAGTTGATGCGCTGCCACAACAAGCTCGGTGATTATTATGCAGCGCTCGCCGCTTACAATAAAGTGGGCGATGCGCAGGCCATTACGCCGGAAATGCAGTCCGAGCGGGGCGTTGCTTACGCGCGACTGCAATTGCGCCAAAAAGCGATTGAGTCCTTTCGTCACGCTCTCGAGTCCCCGCGTAAACCCGTCGCGGCGATCCGCGGGATGCTGACATTGCTGGCTGACGCGAACGAGCACGCCGAATTCCAGCAATTCGTGCGTCAGCATGAGCGGGAAGTCTATGGCGATATTGAAAGTCTCTACGTCCTCGGGCTGACGGCGCTCAACCGCGGTGACATTGAGCAGAGCGCGCATCTGTTCAAAAAATCTCTCTCGCTCAATATTGAGCAGCAGGTTCCGCTCAACATGCTGCCATGGCCGGTTCCCGAGCCGCGCCTGCGGCATGACCGCGAGCAATTGGACCTGCTGCAGCACCGCGGCAAACTGCCGGCTGATGCGTTACCGGCGGCGTCTGTCCTGCGCAGTTATGCGAACCACGGCCGCGGCGCCGAGGCAGTGATGGCGCCTGCAAAACTGGAGGAGGCCGAGGCGCTGCGCAAGGCGCTCACCGACCTGCACTATTGCCCGGATCCGCCGTTCACCGGCAAGGCGCTCGGCGACAACGACTATGGCGCGCTTGAGGACGCGTACTTCGCGACGTTGCCTTCGCTAATCGTGGTCGACAATTTTCTGAGTGATTCGGCGCTTGCGTTGCTGCGAGAATTTTGCGAGGAGGCGACTGTCTGGCGCTCCTACAACAACGAGAATGGCTACGTCGGTACGACTATTTCATCTGGCTTCGCGCCGCGCGTATTGCTGGCTGTCGCAGATGAGCTGCGCCGGGCGATGCCGCGGGTAATCGGGCCGCACGCGCTGACGCAGGCGTGGGCGTTCAAGTACGACCAGCGCATGAGAGGTATCAACGTGCATGCCGACTTCGCCGTCGTCAATGTTAATTTCTGGTTGACGCCGAACGACGCCTGCCTCGACAAGGAAACCAGCGGCATGGTGATTTACGATATTCCCGCCCCGCGGCACTGGACGTTTCAGGATTACAACGGCGACCCGGGCAAGATGCAGGCGTACATCACGGAGAATAACGCCCAGGCGCGGCGCATCTCCTACCAGGAGAACCGCTGCGTGGTGTTTGACTCGACGCTGCTGCACACGACCAGCCGTTTCACGTTCAAGCCGGGCTACTGCAACCGGCGGATAAACGCCACTCTGCTCTACGGCAAGACGCTCAACGCGGATTAAGGGGCTGCGCATCAGGCTGCGTTTTCGTTATTGCCTGATTGTCGGGCAATGGTTGCCCGGGTTAATTTTGCACTGTAGGGCGTGATAAAATTGACCTCTGCAGTGCCGGCAGGTCGGCGCATTCACAATTAGGCGCGCGGGTCATGAGCGAATCTATGTTGATCACTGAAGATTACCGCAAGATGCAGCAGCAGCTGCATGAAAATCCGAATTACGGTGTCGCGTCCGTGGGTTACGCGCCGTTGGTGGCGCAAGTCATTGAAGGCGTTGGTGCGCAGGAGATGCTCGATTATGGCGCGGGCAAGGGTCGCTTGGGTACTACGCTCGAGCCGCTTCTCAAGAAACGCCTGCCGATCAGACATTACGATCCGGCCGTTCCCGAGTGGTCGGCGCGGCCCGAGCCCTCATCTTTTGTTACATGCATCGATGTGCTCGAGCACATCGAACCCGAGTTACTGGACTATGTGCTGGACGACTTGAAACGCGTGACCGCCGGTTTTGGCGTATTTACGGTACATGTCGGCGCCGCAGTCAAGATCCTGCCCGATGGACGAAACGCGCATCTGATACGAGAGCCGGCCGCTTGGTGGCTCCCCAAGTTCCTGGCCCGCTTCGAGTTGCTGACTTTCAACCGCATGCCCCAGGGTTTCTGGATAGTGGTGGAGCGCAAGCCCGCATAAAGCAGCACGCATTGCACGCCATCCGGGGTTTTGTCTGCCGCGGCCGCCACCTATTGCGCGAGATTTGCTTTCAACTCCCGGAGCGCGGCACTCCAGTCGCCATTCAACGACTGACGATAGATCGAAAAGTCGGGAAACCAGGGAGACCTTGGCGCGTTGTTCATCATCCACCGCCAGTCCGGCGGACTCGGCACCAGAACTCGGGCGGTCTTACCGACACCCGCGCGCAGATGCATATTGGTATTGCTGACGCCGATGTAGTCGTCAATGAGCGCCAGCAACGCGAGCATGCCTTCGAGGTCTTCGTTCAAATCGGAGAAGTCGTGGACACGGCGTCCGAGCGCCGTTGATAGCTCGTCGAACTCTCCAGGGGTGGCATTGCGTTGCAGGCCGATGAAAGTGCCCGGCACGTCGCGCAGCGCGGCCGCCAGCGGCGCGATGCCAATTTCCTTGTACAGAACCCAGATCACGGCGCGTTGCTCGCGCGGCGGGGTGCCCCCGCGCCAGGTCAAACCCAGATACGGGCCGGGCCCTACTTTTGCGAGGTGCGCGCGCATTTCCTCAAGACGGTTGGCGAGCGGCACCAGCGGCAACGGCGGAGGCACCGCTGGCCAGTACGCAGAAATTCGCAGCGGGGGGTGCCAGTTTGTCGCCGCAGTAACAAAATTGTCAGTCGCCGGTAATGTACTGGCAGGCAAAGCGCCTAAAGCATGCGGCAGATCACCCGCCAGAATGACGGTGTCTGTATCGGGTGGCGGAGTGATTTCATCCAGCACCGCATCGAGCCCCGGCGCGCGCGCCAGCAGACTGCTGATTTTGCGCGTTGCGCAATACGTGACACGCGCGCCCGCCGCATGCATTTGCGGCGCGAAACGCAGAAAAAATATTTCATCGCCCAGCCCTTGTTCGCGCATCACGCAAATATGCTTGCCGGCTAGATCGGCGGGCAGACTCTTCGCCAGTGCGATGTGCGGATGTTCGTTGCGAAACATCCTGGGCCATGGGCGGTAGCCGTATTGCGCCCATCCCGCATTCAAGCAGCCGTGGCCCAGTAGCGCAGACGCGAGCAGTTGGTGCGTCGACTCCAGATCCGGCTTCAGCGCCAAAGCGCGCGCGAACCAGTCCAAGCCCTCCCCGATGCGGCCGCTGTCGGTGAGCGTGGCGGCGTAAGTCTGCGCGATTTTTGCATCGCCCGGCGACAGGCGCGCCGCCGATGCATGGCTCGTCAATGCGTCCAGCAACCGGCCCTGATGGCTCAGGGCTGCGCCGAGAAACGAATGCGCAAGCGGTAATTCCGGCGCCAGCCTGATGATGTCGCGACAGAAAGCGGCGGCCTCGTCGAAGCGGCCGAGATCCATGACGACCGACGCCAGGTTGCAGCGTGCAAGCAGATACTCGGGCGCCGCGCGAATGCACTCGCGGAACTCGCGTTCGGCTTCCTCGAATTGGAGAGTGGCCTGCAAAACGCCGGCGAGATTGTTGCGGGCCTCGACGCCGTGCGGATCGAGCGCGATGGCTTTGCGGTAGGCGGTGAGCGCTTCCGCCGCGAGTTGCCTGTCGCGCTGCACGTTGCCCAGGTTGAACCACACGAGGGCGGAGTGCGGAAAACGCGCTGCGAGTCTTTGCAATATTTCTGCAGCGGCATCGAACTTGCCCTGCAGCGCAAAACAGTTGGCGACACCCAGCGGAAATTGGACGGCGCGCGGATCGAGGCGACCCGCCTTGCGAAAAGTTTCGCGCGCTTCGTCGTAGCGCTTGAGTATGAAATAGGCCTGCGCGAGATTGCCGAGGACGGCGGGATTGTTACGCTGAAGACGTGACGCATGATGCAGGTGCGCGAGCGCGACGCTGGATTGCCCGAGCTGCAACAATGTGACGCCGTACAGGTTGAGCGCGTCGGGGTGGTTGGGCGCGATGGCGATCGCGCGACCAAATGCCGTTTCGGCGCCCTCCAGATTGCCCTGACCGTGAGCCTGCAAGCCGGCTTCGAGATAAAACCGCAATTGCGCGTCGTCGGACATGATTAGGTGATTATAACAGATTGAATAGTAAGTTTTTTTTCAGTTATTATGAGAGGGACAAGCTCCGCCGAATCAGCGGGTGGGGCAGGGCTTCCCAGCCGCAGGGCGCCGCGCGTAGAAATCAAACTGTTGTATCGGTGCAACAAGTTGACGCGATTTACCCCCGAAAAGCATATTTCTGTTGAGTTGACGCAGGCGCTCTCTGCATACTCCTCCTAACCCTTCGATGTGGGGGGAGCGCCGTATTTCCGTAAACGTTTTTCGGGAACGTCGGCATCTAAAACTGAACAGGAGAGATGCATGAACAAGAAACTGATAACACTGGCTGTAGCAGGCGCATTCGCAGCTCCCGCGGCGGCCCTGGCGCAAGCCAGCAATGTGCAGGTTTTCGGCACGATGTACATGGAATACGCGTACGCGAAACAAGGCCAGTTGGGCGCCGGCGTCAACGGCATCGCGCCGGGCGGCGACCTGATCAACGTTGATATTCTGCAAACTCCCGGCTCGGAAGTCGGCATCAAGGGTGAAGAAGCGCTTGGCGGCGGCACGACCGTCTGGTTCCAGTGCACCAGCACCGCGGACATTCGTGGTGCGGGCACCGCAGGTTTCTGCAGCCGCAACAGCGCAATTGGCCTCAAAGGCCGGTTCGGTAATTTCTACGTCGGTAACTGGGATATGCCGATGAAGAAGGTCGCCGGTACCGCGCGCATTACGTCTGACACCGGTATCTGGGGTGTGGGCCGCATGATGTTCGGTGATTCGAGCACGTTCGCGAACGGCAACGGTGGCGTGGGCACGGCAGCATCGGGCATCGCATTCAGTCGTCGTCAAAACAGCTCGCTTCATTACGACACGCCGGTGTTCGGCGGTTTCCAGGGCTTCTTGGGCGTCAGCACGACGACGCAATCGATTGCTCAAACGACCGTCTCCTCCGGCGCCAAACCGCGCGTGTGGGGCGTCGCAGGCTCCTACAACAATGGCCCGCTCTACCTGACCTTGGGCTATGAGAACCATTCCAACTTCGGCCCAGCTGCCGGCCTCGGCGGCAACGTCGGGACGTACAGCGGCACGGACACGGGCTGGCTGGCTGGCGCAGCGTATACGTTCGGCCCGGTCAAAGTGGGGCTGCTCTACAGCCAGCGCAAGTACGACATGTCAGCGAACGGCGCTACGGATCTCAAGATCACCGCCTGGAACCTCGCGGGACAGTGGAATATCGCCGGCCCGCATGGTCTGCGCGGCGGCTACACCCGTGCGAACGACACCAAAGGTTCGTTCGGCACTGCCATTGTTCCTGTTCAGGTCGGCCAGTCCGCAGGTGGCGGCTTGGTTGGCAATGCCGGCGCCGGTTCGACCGGTGGCAGCATCTATCAAATCCAGTATGTCTACTCCGCGTCGAAGCGCACCGAGTTCACGGCGGGTTACGTGGCGCTGCAGAACGACTCCAACGCTCGCTACACGTTGGGCGGTCTGAGCGCGGGCACGGTTCAATCCGGCCAAAACCAGCACGCGTTTGCAGTCAGCATGAAAAACACGTTCTAATCAGTCGCATCAGGCAATATGAAAACGGGCGCTTCGGCGCCCGTTTTTTTGCCTCACGCGATTGTGAGTGGCAGCGCCCGCGCGTCCGCGATGGGTCTGCATCGGGTAAGCGCGGCGGATAGCCCCGGCGGCATTATCAAATTCGGCCAGCGCCGATATCTTCATAGAGCTTTTCGAGGTCACGCGTAAAATTCGCGGAGTCGAAAAGCGGCGAGCGTTCGCGGGCGACCGCGAGCTTCTTGCGCAATTGCTGACGGTAAGCGGCATTCTCTGCAATTCGCAACGCAAGTTGTTGGTAGTTTTCCTGAGTTCTCGCAATCAGTTCCGGCAGCGCGCACGCCGTGAGTATGCTGCCCGAAACGCGCGACGCAAATGTATCGCCGCATAATGCTACGAGCGGGCAACCGCCCCATAGCGCATCGCTTGCGGTCGTGTGTGATCCGTATGGAAACGTGTCGAGCGCGAGATCGGCCACCGTATAGCGCGCAAGATGCTCCTGAAGGCGTACCTTGGGCGCGAAAATAATGCGTGACGGCTCGATGCCGGCAGCTGACGTCGCGCTCAGCAGGTTATCTGTCGCCCATTGGTTGTCGGCGAGCAGCCACAGAACGCTGTCCGCAGTCAGGCGCAGCAGATTCATCCAGCAGCCAAAAATCTCCGGCGTAATCTTGTAGCTCTGATTGAAGCCGCAAAAAATGAAACCCCGGTCGGGCAGCCCGTATTGCGCACGGCTTAGTGCGGCAGAGCTCGTGCGTTTGCGATCGTTGGGTTGATAGCAATGCGGCAACCTCAGGATTCGTTCGTGGTATGCGCTTTCCTGCTCCGGCGGAATGATGAAAGAATCGGCGATCAAATAATCGATGAACGTGGCGCCCATGGTGCCCGGATATCCGAGCCAATTCACCTGGACGGCGCAGGGCCGTCGCGCGAGGACACCGGTACGCGCCCCCATCGTATAGCCTTTGAGATCGATCAGAATGTCGAGATCGTCGCCGCCAATGCGGTCAGCGGCGACGTCATCCGGATCGCGGGCGATATCGACAAAATGCTCGCACGCCGCACGCAGCCGCGCGCGCATCGGGCTGTGGTCTTCCGGTCCATAGGAATAGGCAAAGATTTCGAAGCGGTTGCGATCATGCAGCTCCAGTACTTCTGCCAGCAGGTAAGCGGTGGCATGCTCATAAAAATCGGAAGAAAAGTAACCGACGCGTATGCGTTTCCCGGGAGTGCGGCGCGGCTTGGCGCACGCGGCGTTGGTGGCGCTGAAGCGTTCCGACCACCTGCCGGCATAAACCCGCTGCTCGGCCGCGGTTAGTGGTTCGCACAGCAGCGAAAATGGACTTACGGGCTCGAGCGTGTCGGGCAGCGCCGCGGCAAGCCGGTTCCAGGTCGTGTGCCAGTGCTCCCAATCGCAGAGCCGCCGTTGCTGAAAGGCGAGTTTCCCGAGCAGATGGATGGCGCCGGTTTGTTCCACCCCTGATTGGAGAGTTGCCGTCATGCGGTCGAGCTCGCCGCGGACGAAGTAGATATCCGCCAGCGTGGAATACGCGCCGCCCGCTGACGGATCCGCGGCAATAGCTCGCTTTGCCGCTGACTCTGCTTCGTCCAGTTCGCCCAACTCCAGCAAAACGTCCGCGAAGATGGCCAAGACCGCAGGTCGCTCGGAGCCGGCACGCATGAGTTCCCGCAAGTGTCCGAGCGCTTCTTTGAAGCGGCCGAGCGCCATGCAGACGGATGCAATTCCCTCGAGCGCTTCCTCCATGCCGGGAGCCGCGCGCAGGGCCGCAATATATTCAGCACGCGCCTCCTCCAGTTCGCCCATGAGAGTCAGCGCGTGGGCCAGATTGTTCCTTGCCCGCGCGGACGCCGGTTCGATTGCGATGGCGCGCCGGTAGCTCGCGATTGCTTCAGTGGGGCGTTGCTGCGTTTCGAGGACCACACCGAGATTGACCAGCGCGTCGGCATGACGCGGCGACGCTGCCGTCACACGTTCAAACCACAACCGCGCGCTCTCGAGTTCGTTTTGCTGGAGGCACATGACGCCGAGATTGAACATCGCGTCGACATGCTCCGGAGACAGACGCAAGGCAGCCTCGAATTCCTGGCGCGCACGCACGGGGTCGCCCGCCGCGTGCGCGGCCTGCCCCAGATTCAGATGAATATCGCTGTTGTCGGGGGCTAGCGCGAGGGCCTGCTGCAGAGCGCTCATCGCGTCGGTATAGCGCTGCTGGTTAAGCAGCGCTATACCGAGTCGCATATGCACGGATGCGGGGGCGCCGGAAATAGCAGCGGCTGTCCGCAGCGCGCGCTCGGCCGCTACGAACTCGCCGAGCATGAGATACGCGAGGCCGAGGTTCTCGAGCGCCAGACCATGGCGCGGGGCGGCAGCGAGGGCCTGCGTGAGCGGCGCAATAGCGTCATGCGCGCGTCCCGTCATCAGGTAGGTAATGCCGATCAGAGCGAGGGCATCGGGGTTGCGCGGCGCGCGCGCCAGTACTTCCTGACACAGGAACTGCGCGCCTGCTACGTCACCCTGCTGCAGGCGCTGCTGCGCTTCGCCGAGCTTGCGCATCAATGAAGACGACATGAAATGGCAGCGGATTCAGATTGGATGGTCAATTATGCCGGTTCCGCACAAGTGCGTCTCGCCAAGAACACTTAGACAGAGCGGCGGGCTGCTTCTACAATAGCGGCCAGTCATCGGCGGCGATACCATGCAGCGGTTTGCGCGGATGCACATTCGTACGCGGTACCGCGTGCGCAGCCGGCGGGACTGCACGCGGCGCGCCGCCACCTGATTTGAACAATAGTTATCGCAATCCACATTCTTACCGGCGCGAAGCTTCATGGCTGAATCGGATCAAGACCGCCAAAGCGTGCAAGACAGCCTGCAACAGGTCGTCGTGCTGTTGCGCAAGCATCAGTTGGTAAAAGACCTCGTGCATCGCCAGGATATGCCGCGCCACGAGCTGGTCGAGAGCCTGCTCGATAAGCAGAATCTCGCCGAGCTGCAGCACAAGCTCGATCGACTGCATCCGGCGGACGTTGCCTATGTCCTGGAGGCGTTGCCACTCGTAGAGCGGCTTGCGGTATGGGACCTTGTCAAAGTCGACCGCGACGGCGACATCCTGCTGGAGGTGTCCGACGCCGTGCGCGAAACGCTTATCGCGCACATGGAGACCAAAGAGCTGGTCGCCGCGACCGAGCAGCTCGATACCGATGAAATCGCCGACCTCGCGCCCGACCTGCCGCGCGAAGTCATGCAGGACGTTTTCCGCTCTTTGTCGGTGGAGGAGCGCGACCAGTTGCGCTCGGCGATGTCCTATCCGGAGGACACCGTTGGCGGGCTGATGGACTTCGACATGATCACGGTGCGCGACGACATCACGGTTGAAGTCGTATTGCGCTATCTGCGCCGCCTCGATGAAATGCCCGATCATACCGACCAGCTGTTCGTGGTGGACCGCCAGGAACACCTGCGCGGGCTGTTGTCGGTGAGCCGTTTATTGGTGACCGATCTCGATGCCCCGGTCACCGCAATCATGACGGCAGCGAGGGTCAAGCTGGAACCCGACGAACAGGCGCAGGATGCGGCGCTGGCATTTGAACGCTACGATTTCGTGTCGGCGCCGGTCGTCGATGGCGAGGGCAAGCTGATCGGGCGCGTGACGGTCAATTCAGTGGTCGATTTCATACGCGAGGAGACCGACAGTGAAAAGCTCTCGGCCGGCGGCCTGCGCGAGGATGAAGATCTGTTCGCATCGGTCTGGAGCAGCGTTAAAAACCGCTGGACCTGGCTGGCGATCAATCTCGTCACCGCATTTATCGCGTCGCGCGTCATCGGCGTGTTCGAGAGCTCCATTGAGAAAATCGTCGCGCTGGCGGCGCTGATGCCGATCGTCGCCGGCATTGGGGGCAACTCAGGCAACCAGACGATTACCATGATCGTGCGCGCGCTGGCGCTCGGGCAGATCACGATGACGAGCGCGCGCAAGCTGTTTGCCAAGGAGATCGGCGTCAGTTTTATCAACGGGCTTATCTGGGGTGGCGTGGTCGGGTTGTTCGCTTTTCTCATCTATCACAAGTGGCAACTGGGGCTGGTAATGACCGGGGCGATGGTGCTCAATCTTCTGCTCGCGGCAGTCATGGGCGTTACGGTGCCTTTGTTGATGCACAAGCTTGGCCGTGATCCGGCCGTGGGTTCCAGCGTGATGATTACCGCGATCACCGACAGTGGAGGATTCTTCATCTTTCTCGGCTTGGCAACGTTGTTTCTGGTGCCTTAGAAGCGGATGCTGGCGTAGCCTGGGTAGGCAAATTCGCAAGTAAGGAGCCGGCCCGGAGATGGAATAAAGGACGGACTCGGGTGTTTACCTTGGTGCAGATATTTGCGCGTTTCCGTGGGGACCAGCCTATGTACAAGGGTAAAGCGCAAGCTGGCACGGCAGGCGGCAGCTCAATCCGGGCATCGGCGGCGCGGCAGTGGTCCCGCAACGAGAGCTGCTTGTGAACGGTCGCGATTGCGATTTCATCCAGCACATCCCGCGTTTGCGCCGCTATGCGCGCGCGCTGACCGGGGACCGCGGACGCGCAGATGATCTGGTGCAGGACACACTGGAGCGTGCGTTGGTGAAATTTCACCTGTGGCAGCCCGGCAGCGACTTACGCGCCTGGATGTTCACGGTCATGCACAATGTTTACGTCAATCAAGTGCGTGCGAATGTCTCCGCTGTTGTTACGGCCATCGACGATGAGGCCGCGCTGCCGCCGGCGCGCGCAACGCAAAGCGACTGGCTGGAGGTGCGTGATTTACAGGTTGCGCTGCTCCGCGTGCCCGAAGATCAGCGCGAAGTGCTGCTCATGGTCGGGCTCGAGCAGATGACTTACGAGGAAACCGCGGGCGTGCTGGGCATTCCGATAGGCACGGTGATGTCGCGCCTGTCGCGCGCCCGCGAGCGGCTGCGTGCCCTATTGGCGAGCGGCGGGTCACATGCTGCATTGAAGGTGGTGAAATGAGCGAACTCGCGGTAACGGAAGCCGAGCTGCACGCATACGTCGATGGACTGTTGCCGGCCGCACGCCGTGTCGAGGTCGAAACTTATATGGCGGCGCATGTCGACGACGCCCATCGCGTGCGTGCATGGCGTGAACAAAATTACGCGCTGCGCGACCTGTTCGATCCGGTGCTGGCCGAATCCCCGCCCGCCCGCCTGGCCAGGCCGGGCTTGGTCAGGCGCCTGCGGCCGGTCGTGCGTTATGCCGTAGTGGCAGGATGGATCATTGTCGGCGGCGTCAGCGGCTGGTACTTGCACGACTACAACGTCGCGAAGTCGGTTGACACTGTGGCGTTCGCACATCGCGCGGCCATTGCGCACATTGTGTACACCCCGCAAGTCCGTCATCCGGTCGAGGTCGGCGCCGACCAGGAGGCCCATCTGGTTGCCTGGTTGTCCAAAAGTCTCGGCGGCAGTCTCAAAGTACCGCAGCTCACATCGTTGGGCTATCAACTGGTTGGCGGCCGCCTGTTGCCGGGCGATCAGGGCCCGGTCGCCCACTTCATGTTTCAGGACGGCAGCGGCCAGCGGCTGACC
>JBDSSV010000176.1:0-6749 GCA_039928535.1 Burkholderiales bacterium | reverse complement strand
CTGGTAGATGCAACCATATTTTATACAAGCCCCAAATCGAAAATGGAAGATAGAAAACCAATAACAAGAAAACCGAGAACCCCGTGATATACATCGTTTACCTCTCGTAAACGAATTTGGGTTTGAGTTTTGAGATCATAAATTTTCCTCCTGGTCGATTTCCGCTCGGCTCACTGTCGCCACCAAATTCGAAACGAATTGAGGACTCGAGCGATCACTCCGCGTCAAACCGCCCGCAGATGCGCGGTAAATCCTCGCCAATCAACCCTGATAATTTCGCATCCGCAATATCATCGAACTGCGTCGGCTGCGCGTTCATGATGACGATGCGCGCACCGGACGCCTGCGCGATCGGCACCGCATTCGCGATCGGGAACACCTGCAGGCTCGTGCCGATGGCAAACAGCAAATCGGTTTCCTGCGCCGCACGCATTGCGCCGTCTATCACTTCCGGGATCAGCGACTGGCCGAACGATATCGTGTCGCTCTTCAATATACCGCCGCAAGTTGCGCAGGGCGGGTCTTTCTCGCCAGCACGCACGCGGTCAAGCACGTCCTGCATCGGCCCTTTCCATCCGCACGACAGGCAGATCGCTTTGTGCAGATTGCCGTGGACTTCGAATACCTTGTCGCGCGAGTTGCCGGCCTTGAGATGCAGGCCGTCGATGTTCTGCGTGACGAGCGCGCGCAGGTTGCCGCGGCGCTCGAGCTGCACCAGCGCGAGATGGCCCGCGTTCGGCTTGGCAGTCCATGCCGGATGATTGAGACGGGACTGCCACGACAGCTTGCGGATTTCCGGGTCGGCCGTGTAATAGCGGATGTCGGAGAGCTTTTCCGCTTTCGGGTCGCGCGTCCACACGCCGTTAGGCCCGCGAAAATCCGGAATTCCGGACTCAGTCGAGATCCCCGCGCCCGTCAGCACCACCACGCGCTTCGCCGACTCGACCCAGGCGCGCACGCGTTCAATGGTTGCAGCCGATGTTGCATTATCAATCATGATGCCGTATCCAATGCGCTAGTCGCGGTTCTGCTGCGAAAACCCGGCGTAAGGTAATTTTGCACCAGCATTGGCCCGCATTCAACCGCGAGCGGGTCGCGTCCACACGCCAGCGATGTAGAGTGCGGCCGGTGTCGTGCAGGCGCAATTCGCGCGGTTGACGGGTCGTCAGTCGGCGTATAGATTCCAGACCCAAAGAACTCACAACAAAAGCATCGATACGCACCAAAGGAGGCAAGTCCATGCGAACTGCCGGATTCATCATGTTGACGCATGCGGCTGGAACGGCGGTCCTCCTTTCGGCTCCCGTTGCGGCCCAAAGACCTGCCGACAGTTATCCATCGCGCCCGGTAACCATCATTGTGCCGTTCGCGGCAGGCGCGGTTACCGATCTCGAGACCCGCCTCTACGCGCAGAAACTCACTGAATTGACCGGCCGTACGTTCGTGGTTGATTACAAACCCGGCGCCGGTTCCATGATAGGCAGCGCTTACGTGGCGAAGGCCGCCGCGGACGGATATACATTGTTGGCGGCAACATCGGCTCTTTCCATCGCTCCGCTGCTTTATAAGAGCCTGAGCTTCGACCCGATCGGCGACTTCAATTTTGTCTCCATGCTAAGCAAGCGGGCTCCGCTCCTGCTGGCCACGCCATCGCTGCCGGTGAAGAACGTGGCGGAATACATCGCTTACGCGCGAGCCAATCCGGGCAAGCTCAACATCGGCACTTCCGGTGCGACCGGCGGCGCTCATCTGTCGATGGAATGGCTGCACCACGTTACTAATACGAAAGCGACTTTCATACATTACAAAGGCGGCGCGCTTTCTTTTACCGCGTTGATGTCGGGCGAAGTGCACGTCGCGATCGGCAGCGTGATCGCCATGATGCCGCAGGTCCGCGCCGGCAAGGTGCGGATACTGGGCGTGACCTCCAGCGAGCGCGTGAAGATACTGCCGGATATCCCGACCGTAGCGGAACAGGGCGTGCCGGGTTTTGAATACGCGCCGTGGCTCGGTTTTGCCGCGCCGCGCGCTACGCCACCTGCAGTCGTGGCGCGACTGAATGCCGAACTCGTAAAGGTCGCCAGAAACCCCGAGCTGGGCGAAAGGTTGGCAGATGACGCGACCCTGATGATCGGCAGCACGCCGGAACAGTTTGCACAGGCGGTCGTGGCGGAAGCGAACCGCTGGCGCAAGCTGATTGACGAAACCGGCATGAAACTGGATCACTAAGAGAACAGCCATGCGTCCATTCGAAGGACTCCGGGTACTGGATTTCACGCGCGTCGTGTCAGGCCCGTATTGCACGCAGTTTCTGGGTTATCTCGGCGCCGAGATTATCAAAATCGAGGATCGTCAAGGCGACAGCACGCGGCGCGGCGCCGGTGACGCAGCGCTGAAAAACGACGGCATGGGCGCCACGTTTCTCATGTTCAATTCCGGCAAAAAATCCGTCACGCTGGGTCTGAAGAAACCGGAGGCGATGGAAATCGTCATGCAGCTGGCGAAAACCGCCGACGTATGTGTCGAGAATTTTCGCGCCGGTGTCATCTCCCGCTTAGGCTTCGGCTACGAAGCCCTGCGCAAGGAAAATCCCAAGCTGATCTATTGCTCGATATCCGGTTTTGGTCAGACCGGGCCGGACGCCAAAGCGCCCGCTTTCGACGGGAATATTCAGGCGATGAGCGGCATGATGGCGATGACGGGCGAGGCGGAGGGTTCCCCCATGCGCGCGGGCTATAGCGTCTGCGATACCACCACCGGATTGAATGCGGCGCTGGCGATTTCCGCGGCGCTTTACCAGCGTAAGAACACCAACGAAGGCCAGTACATCGATGTTGCCATGCTTGACTCCGCAATCTCGCTGGCTTCGCAGACGATAGGTTCCTGGCTGAATGGCGGGCAAGTGCAGCCGCGCCGGGCCAACCTTTCTGTCAGCCATGAGCCGACCGGCGATGCATTTCAGACCGCCAGCGGGACAGTGATGCTGGCGATCATGCGCGATGACCACGTTAGGATATTGCTGCGCGTTTTGGGACACGATGAGCTCATTGCCGATCCCAGGTTCGCCTCACGCGAGGCGCGCGTGGCCAATGCCGCGTTCATTCGATCGTTGGTACAAGCCGACCTGATGAAATCACCCGCCGACGAATGGAAGCGGCGGTTAGACGAGGCAGGCGTGCCGTGTTCGCTCATACTGGAAATTCCCGATGCGCTGTCGCAGCCGCAGGTCCGGCACCGCGAGCTGGTGCGTGAAACGATCGACGACAAAACCGGGACGACTATGCGCACGCTCAATGCACCATTTCAATATGCCCATGATGGTCCAACGGCCGCATTTCCGCCACACCGTCTGGGCGCGGATACCGAAGACATTCTTACCGCGCTCGGTTACAGCAAGGCCGAAATTGATGATTTCGCCAAACGCGCAGTGATTTAGGGGAACTGATGAACCAGACCGAAGAAACGAATTGGATCGAACCCTACAAGGGGTTGAAATTTCAGGACCGCGTCATGACGGTGGAAGCCGGGGAGCAGCAGCGCCTGCTTTCCGCGTGCGGCATAGACCCCCTGATCTACGACGACAATATCGATCCGGCCGGATTCATCTCGCTCGCGATCCAGGAAGGCGTGCGCAACATGGTTCACGCCAACGCCACGGTCAACATGGAGCAGCATCTGATCCAGCACCGGCAGATGAAGCTGGGTGAAAAGCTCACCGTCAGCGGGCAGATCATGAGTGTCGAAGAAGTGCCGCGCGGACGTGTGGCCACCAGCGAAGTCTGGTTCTCGGGCGAGGACGGCCAGCGCGCGTTGACCTCGGGTCGCAAGTCGCTGCGCCCCGACGCATCGAAAGTCGGCTTGCGCGGCGCCGGTGACAAGCCGATGCCGGTCATCGCTGATGTGTCATCTCTGAAGTCGGTCGCCCGCTTCACGCTGACGCCCGAGTGCGTTAAGGCCTACAGCGGGCCGCACAATCCGATTCACTTCGACCCCGAAGTGGCGACGCGCCACGGCTATCGCGCGCCCATCATGGGCGGCACCCAATGCATGCGCTTTGTGCTCGCCGAGATATGGCGTCGCTTCAAGCCGCAGACGCTCGACCTTGACATCTATTTCCGCCGGCCGCTCTTCTGGGATGATACGTTCTCGGTCATGGTCGATGAACAAGACGGCAAGTGGAAGGCCATCTGTCTCGCCAAGGAAGGCAAGGTCACCACTGAAGCGAGGATCAACTCAATCGCAGCCTGATACGCTCTCAGCATCTCAACCAGCAGAAACAAAGCCGCTAAGTATTCGTATAACCCGCTTCTTTCTGGCCGCGGACTGCCAGCGCAAATACCGTATCGAGTTCCGCAACGTATTTATAAAGCGCAACATAACCCCGCGCACGCCGCCCGATCACAAGCTCTCTCAAGTCCGCGCGGATGATGCGGCCGATCAGCGGATTGTGCGTCAGCACGTCGAATGCTTTGAGAATTTCATCTACCCGCAAAGGCGCGTCAGCAAGCTCGAACTGCTCAAGATGTTCCAGGATGCGATCGAGATCGTCTGCGACTTCTGGTGCAAACTCGACACGCGACACAATCAGCGCGCGAGTGTCCGCGGTTTCGGTCTGGCTGCTTTTCTGCCGGCGACCCGGCGTTCAAGATACCGGCGCATTTCGTTCCAAGGCACCGTTTTGCCGGAAGCAGCAATTCGCGTGTAACGTTGCTCGGCCAAATCCTGGAACTCCGCGCGGCGTTCTTCCTGCTCCGCTTTCTCGGCCAGCGCCTCCAGAATGAAGTTATGCGCGGTCGTGCCCGCACGTTCAGCGGCACGGGCAATACGCTCCTTTAGACCTTGCGGCAGGCGGATGGTAGTTGTGGACATCGCGTTGGTCCGTAAAAATGGCAGTGTAGCACAGTGGTGCTACAACACCCGCTCAGCGCTTCCCTAATCCGCCCGCATCCCTCTTTCCTTGATGACCCTGCCCCACTTGGCAAGCTCGCTCTTCAAATGGGTCGCAAGCTCGTTGGGCGTGCTGGCAATGATGTCGAATCCTCTTTGCTCGAAAGTACGCGCGAAATCCGGCGCGCGCAGCACTTGCGAGATTTTATCGCTGAGCAACGCGACGACCGCTCGCGGCGTGGCCTTGGGCGCAACAATGCAATGCCAGGTGACGAATTCATAGCCGGGCAACGTGTCGGCGATTGGCGGAACGTTCGGCAGCGCTGGCGAGCGTTTCAGGCTGGTCACGCCAAGCGCGCGCAGTCTTTTGCTGTCGACGAACGTCTGCGTCTCGGCAATGTTGGTGAACGTGACACCGATCTCGCCGGCGACCGCCGCGATCAGCGCGGGGCCACCGCCTTTGAACTGCACTACGACAATGTTGACCTTGCCGAGCAGATTAAAAAGTTCGCCTGCGATGTGGGGATTGGTGCCGACGCCGGCGCCGCCGTAATTCAGCGCGCCGGGCCGCTTCTTGGCAAGCTCAATGAGATCGCGCACGGAGTACGCAGGCACCGACGGATGCACCGTCAGCACCGACGCCGATGTCGACAACAGCGAGACCGGCGCGAAATCGTTCACGACGTCATACGGCACGCGCGAGTACAGAAAGCCGTTGGTGACGAACGGCAGCGTATTGATCGCCAGCGTGTAGCCGTCTGGCGCGGCGCGCGCGACGAGTTCCATCCCGATGTTGCCTGAGGCGCCGCTGCGATTGTCGATGACGACCTGCTGGCCGACCAATTGCGAAAGTCTTGCACCGACAAGGCGCCCCACGAGATCGACGCTACCGCCGGTTGGAAAAGGCGTGATCAGCCGTATCGGTTTGCTCGGGTAATTGTCCGTTTGCGCGAACACGCCGCCCGGCGCCGCCAGGGTTATCAGGGGCACCACTATCCGCAGAATCTTATTCACGACGTTTCCTCCTCGGTTCAGGCAAGCTTCCATGTTCGTCGCTGCGCCGTCAAGCGAACTCCCCTGCTTCTCGCGGCGCTACAGTCGCGCGTCACGGCCATGCTTGCATTTAGACGGTGAACCGCTAGGATGCTAGTTCGCGCGGTCACAAGAAAACAGGGGGAGGTCATGCAAAAATCCATAGCGTTCATGCTCGCACTGATGCTCTGCGCATGCGGCAGCGCGGGCGTCGCCCTCGCGCAGGACACCGCATATATCGTCAGCTATTTCGAAACCCGGCCTGCGGCGCAGAACGATGCCGCCGCGCTCGCGCGCGCATTCGGCGAAGCGAGCCGCAAGGAAGACGGCAACCTGCGCTTCGACGTCATGCAGCGCATCGGCCAGACCAACCATTTTTCCATCGTCGAAGCGTGGAAAGACCCGGCCGCCCGGACAGCACATAGCGGCGCTGCGGCAACGAAACAATTTCGCGACAAGCTGCAGCCCATGCTGCGCGCCCCTTATGACGAACGCCCGCATACGGCGCTCAACGTGGGCGCGCTCGCGGCCGCCGGCGCGAACCGCTATACCGTCTATGCAGTGACGCACGTCGATTTCATCCCGCCGGAAAAAGAGAACGGCCTCGCTATGCTCAAGGCGCTGAGCGAAGCGAGCCGCAACGACGACGGCAACCTGCGATTCGAGAGCCTGCAGCAGACGAGCCGCCCCAATCACCTGACGCTGTTCGAAGTGTGGAAAGACTACAAGGCGGTCGAAGCGCATGGCATCGCGGCGCACACGCTGGAGTTCCGCACCAAACTAGGGCCGGCCAGCGGCGCTTTGTTCGACGAGCGGTTTTACAAAAGCAT
>JBDSSV010000175.1:0-3759 GCA_039928535.1 Burkholderiales bacterium | reverse complement strand
AGCGACCATGATCCTGTCATTGCAGGATGGTAATAACTGTTCTCCGTAATGATGCGCAGATCTTTGATGCGGTTGATTAGCTTGGTCAGCGGCACATCAAGTTCGGGAAATCGCGAGATGAGCGACTTGATCACGGTTTTCTGAAAATGACTATACCAATAGAATCGTGCACTATGACCTCGAATGGAGTCCATTGCTTATGGAGCGGAGTGAGGGACGGGGCGACCGCATAGGGAGGGTGTTGGAGACAAAGCTCCAAATTCATTATTGCCTTGTTCCGGGAACGTACGACGAAAGAATGTTCCATCAGCTGGTAGCGTGTGATAGATGGCATGGTGTGTTACTCGGCAAACCCGCAAAAGCGCTCGAAAGTGACGAGGCGCATGCACCACTCTTAGATCGGACCAGGCTTTACAAAATGCGCCTCGAATTGGCGCCTTCTTGACGTCTGCTAGGAGATGGCTTACCTCCTCGCTGCCGTGCGCGAGTGACCGTACAGGATTGGACGCCATATTCGATAATGTTGGTGCGGGCATCGCGAGCGAAAAATTCCATCGGCACCGGTGTGTATATTGCGCCGTTCCATACAAAGCGTGGCAATCCTCGTGCGGAGCACGCTCGTTAAAGTTCGGTCAGTATTGATTTTATTTCGCCGCCAGCGCCGCCCCTTTGCCAGCCAGCTTGCCGAACACCGCGCCGGAAACGAGTCCGGTGCCGCTCGCATAGTTGAAATAGAAAAGTCCGCCAACCATTTCGCCCGCGCAATAAAGCCCGGGTATCGGATGGAAGTGCACGTTGAGGACCTGGCCGGTTTCCTTGTCGATGCGCAGGCCGCCGAACGTGAACGTGATGCCGCAGGTCGTCGAGTAGGCGTCGTACGGCGGCGCGTCGAGCGCCTGCGCCCAGTTCGACTTCGGCGGCTCGATGCCGGTGGTGCCCTTGCCGTCCTTCACCGTGTGGTCGAACGGCACGTCCTTCTTAACGGCGGCGTTGTACTCGCGCACCGTCTTGAGGAAACCTTCCGGGTTGACGCCTTCCAGTTTGGTGGCGAGATCCTCCAGTGTGTTCGCGGACACCTTGGTCATGAACTTGATGCGATACTCGGAGCGCAGGAGCTTGCTCACCTTGGAGTCGAACACCTGCCAGGCGAACTGGCTGGGCTGTTTCAGGACTTCGCCGCCGTACTTGGCATACGTGAAGGAGTGAAAATCGTAGCCTTCATCCACGAAGCGCTTGCCTTCGGCATTGATCAGCAGGCCGAAGATGTAGCTGTGTTTCTGGAACTGGTCGCCGACGCTGACGTCGCCGAATTCCGGCGCGTTGCGGTCCCAGCCTGTCGCATGGCAACCGGACCAGTTGCCGTAGGGCGCGGCTCCTATGTCGAGCGCCATCTTGAGGCCGTCGCCCATGTTGAAGCGGCTGCCGCGCACTTTGCAGAGATCCCAGCCGGGCCCGAGATAGCGCGCGCGCATTTCGGGATTGGCCTCGAAGCCGCCGCAGGCGAGCACCACCGCCTTGGCGCGGAACTCGACCGCTTTACCCTTCTGTTCGGCGTGCACGCCGCGGACGGCGCCGTTTTCCTGCAGGAGCGAAGCCACGCGGGTGTCGTACAGGATCTCGATGCCGGACTTCTTCGCCGTCGCATCCAGATAGTCGACCAGCCCGGCACCGCCGCCATTAACCTCTATCGGCATGTTGCCGAAGTACACGCGTTTGCCGTTGATCATGCCCGACTGCCGGCCGTGGTTGAGGATGAACTTCGCGCCCTTGGTGCGCAGCCAGGCCATGGTATCGAGGCCGCTGTTGACGAGCAGTTCCGACAGGTCCGGATCGGTGCGGTATTGGGTCAACTCGTACATCACGTCGAGGAAGTCCTCGCGCGTGTTGGTGCCGAAATTGCTGTTCGCTTCTTCTTCGGCCGAAATGTCGGTCACGCGCCGCAGGTCTTCGACGCCGTTGTAGGCGAAGCGCATGACGCCGCCGGCGAAGCGGCTGTTGCCGCCGTGCTCGTCTTCGGAAGCCGCCTCCAGCATGAGTACTTTCGCGCCGTTTTCGTGCGCCGAGAGGGCCGCGCACAGCGCGGCATTGCCTTTGCCTACTACGATGACATCGTATTCCACGTTACTCGAGCCTCCTGGTTGTACCCGTCGGAAGGGGGGTGAAACGCAAAGCCGTCAGGGCAGGACTTGCAGGTTCGGCGCCGGGGGAGCGGGCGCGCGAGTGCGGAGCATGCACAAGCTGACTGTTCTCATGCTGTCCCGCTCATGTGCGTTCGCGTGGACAAGGCCCAATTTTATCGCAGAACACACGGCCCGTGGGACGCGGATTGAGTTCGCGCGCCACTTGCAGCACAATCGCGGCCTTGATCGTCGTGTCGATAGTCCAGCTGCGTTTTACGCGTTTCCCGGAGAAAAAATTGAATCATTCAGTGAGGGTGTCTTTGGTGTTTGCATTGCTACTGGCGTTGGCTCCGGCATTCGCCCAGACCACTTCAACAGGCTCAGGACAGGCTTTTCCAGCCAAAGCCATCCGTATCATCGTGCCCGCGGTGCCGGGCGGCGGCACCGACATCCTCGCGCGCCTGTTGAGCCCCAAGCTCACCGAATTCTTCGGCCAAACCGTCATCGTCGACAACCGCGGCGGCGCATTCACCAATATCGGCACCGAGCTCGTCGCGCGTTCGGCGCCCGACGGCTATACGGTTCTTATCGCGACTACGCCGCACGCGATCAATCCGGCGTTGTTCGCGAAGCTGCCGTTCGACCCGATCAACGACTTCACCATGATCAGCCAGCTTGCGTTGACGCAGACCGTGCTGGTCGTGCATCCGTCGTTGCCCGCCACGAATGTTAAGGAGTTCATCGCACTCGCCAAGGCGCGGCCCGGGCAGTTGACGGCGGGCACCGCGGGCGGCAACTCCGCTTACCTCGCGGTCGAGATGCTGAAGTCGATGGCCAAGATAGACGTCCTCAACATTCCCTACAAAGGAGCGGGCCAGGCATTGAACGACACCGTTGCCGGCCAGGTGCAGTTCCAGGTCAATACACTGCTCGCTGCGCTGCCGTTCATACAAGCGGGGCGTCTGCGCGCGATCGGCGTGTGCGGCGCGAAGCGCGCAACCGCGTTGCCCAACGTCGCGACCGTTGCCGAGACGATCAAAGGCTTCGAGTCCAGTGGATGGTACGCATTGATGGGGCCGGCCGGCATTCCCCGCGATGTAGTGCTGCGCATCAACGACGGCTTCAGCAAGGCATTGCGCACGCCGGAAATCTCCAAACGGCTGGCCGACATGGGCGTCGACGTTGTTGCGGGCTCGCCGGATGAACTCACGAAACTGATGCCGCGCGAAATCGCGAAGTGGGGCGCTGTGGTGAGGTCGTCGGGCGCGAAGGCGGAGTAGGTCGACTCAGAAGTCCCGGTATTTCTCGCTCGCGAGCAGGCGCGCGATTTCCGCTTTCAGTTCTGCGATATCGTCTGCGTGCAACGCTTCCAGATTGCCCATCTGCTCCCTGAACGCCTGTGCGGTGGGCGGAAACGACAATGGATGACCGTACGTCTGTAGCGACGCTCCCCGCGCGCGTCCGTAAAGATGCACATGCAGCTCGTGCCGCCAGTTGCCGTTGTCCTGATAGTTGATGCGGCCGATCTCAATTCCTTTGCGCGTGAGCACGGTCTTCATCGCCTCGCCGCAAACCATGGTCAGTTTCATCAATTCGAATGCCAGCGCCCGCGCCAAGCTGGTGCGGTCTTCGACCGTAA
>JBDSSV010000174.1:0-3357 GCA_039928535.1 Burkholderiales bacterium | reverse complement strand
CGGCCGGCCTCGTGACGCTGCGCATCTACGAGAAAGGCGATTGCAGCGCCGCCGATGCCGCCAGCGCCGGCACTTTCGAGCGCGAGCTCGGCCCGTTGCAGCCGGACGAGTACGGCAAAGCGATGGGCACCTATACCGTCACCGGTACCACTCTCAGCAAGAGTTCCGGCGGATTGCTCGGCAAGGGCCTGGTCGTCCAGCAGGGCAAAACCCGCATCGCGTGCGGCTCCATCGAGTGATCTGACCCCGAACGCCGTCGGGCAAACATCGCCGCCGCCCGCCCGCATTCTGCGGCGGGCCGCGCAGCCGGCCACGCGGCGCGGGTAAAATCGCCGCATGATCCACTGGCTGCAGGCGCGGGAACCGTTTCCACCGCTGAGCAAAGCGCTCGCCGAGCCAAACGGCCTCATCGCCGCGGGCGGCGAGCTGTCGGCGGAGCGCCTGATTGACGCCTACAGCCACGGCATCTTCCCCTGGTTCAACCCCGGCCAGCCGATACTGTGGTGGAGCCCGGACCCGCGCATGGTGCTGGTGCCGCAGGAAATAAAAATCACACGCTCCCTCGACAAGATACTGCGCAATCGCGAGTACGCGGTGCGCGCCGATACCTCCTTTCGTGCGGTGATGGCGGCGTGCGCCGCGCCGCGCGATGGCCAGGACGGCACCTGGATCAGCCCCGACATGATCGCCGCCTACTGCGAGCTGCATGAGCTCGGCATCGCGCATTCAGTCGAAACGTGGATAGACGGCGAGCTGGCCGGCGGCCTTTACGGCGTGGCGCTGGGCCGCATGTTCTACGGCGAATCGATGTTCACGCGCGCGCGCGATGCGTCCAAGATAGCGCTGGCACACCTTGCGCGGCAGCTTGCCCGCTGGGGTTTCGGCATGATCGATTGCCAGATGCACACCGCGCACCTGGCCGCCATGGGAGCGCGCGACATCCCGCGCGCCGACTTTATGCGCAGGCTGCAGGAGTTGGTAAACTATCCGGATGTACGCGGACCGTGGAAACTAGACCGTGACCTTGCTCAATGATCTGCCGCTGTCGGTGCTGCAGTTTTACGCGACGGCGCCTATCCGTGCAGCTACCTGCCGGACCGCATGGCGCGCTCGCAGGTCGCGACACCCAGCCATCTCATCGACGCGCCGGTCTACAGCGAACTCGTGAAAGCGGGCTTTCGCCGCAGCGGCGCCTTCACGTACCGCCCCTATTGCGACCATTGCCGCGCGTGCGTGCCCGTGCGCGTCGTGACGGAACTTTTCAAACCCAATCGCACGCAGCGGCGGATCCACAAACGGCACGGCGGCCTGACGGCGACCATGCTGGATCTCAAGTACAGCCACGAACACTACGCATTGTATTTGCGCTATCAATCGAAGCGGCATGCGGGCGGCGGCATGGACCAGGACAGCCGCGAACAGTACCGGCATTTCCTGTTGCAAAGCAACGTCGACTCGCGGCTCGTGGAGTTTCGCGAACAGGGCGTATTGCGCATGGTCAGCATAGTCGACGAACTTGAAGACGGGCTCTCTTCGGTCTATACATTTTTCGATCCGGAAACGAAGGCCGCTAGCTACGGCACATTCAATATTCTGTGGCAGATCGAGCAATGCGTGAGCAGCGACCGGCCGTACTTGTATCTGGGTTACTGGATCGCGCAGAGCCGCAAGATGACGTACAAAATAAAGTTTCAGCCGATGCAGGGTCTGATCGACGGCCGCTGGCAGACACTACCGCCGGCGCCCGATAACAGTTTGCAGGCCGCAGGCTAGTCGTCTTCTACGTCGAGCGCCGGGCGCGTCCACATCCGCACCAGCGAAAATCCCACCGCGAGCAATGTCGGCCCCAGAAAAATCCCGACGAAACCGAATGCGAACACGCCGCCGAACACGCCCAGCATCACCAGCACGAACGGCAGGCTGCTGCCGCGGCTGATCAGCACCGGCTTGATGATGTTGTCGATGCCGCTGATTACAAAAAATCCCCAGATCGCCATGAAGATCGCCCACCCAGTCGAACTCTCGAGCGCCAGCCACACCACGGCGCCGCCCCAGATCAGCGGCGGCCCCACCGGTACCATGGACAGCAAAAATGTCAAAAAGCCGAGCAGGACTGCGCCGGGCACGCCCGCGATCAAAAATCCGATCGCCGCCACCAGGCCTTGCGCGATTGCGGTGCCGACCAGTCCGTAAACGACGCCCTGAATAGTTCCGCCGACGGTCTGCAGCAAACCCGGCGCCAACGTGCCGGCGAGACGATGGGTCGCCGAGCTGGCGGCGGCCATGAGCGCCGCGCCATCGCGGTAAAAGAAAAATCCTATAAATGAGATCAGGCTCATCTGCAGCACACCTTCGCCCAGAATGAGGCCGCCTTTCAGCAGCCCCTGCTGAATCACCGGCACAAACCTTTTCAAGGCTTCGAAGAGTTTTTCTTTGCTCGCCGCGAGCTCGCGCCACCAGCTGTCGGCGCTCTGGCCAACGAGGGGCAGGCTGCCAACCCAATCGGGCGGGTTGGGCAGGCCGCGGGCGAAAATTTCCCGCGTCGGCTCGATCAGATCGGTCACATCGTCAGCCAGGGTCAACGCGAGCAGCGCAATAGGCAGCACCACGATGAGTATCAGCAGCAGCGTCATGACGAGCGCTGTCAAAGTGCGGTTGCCGCGCAGGCGGCGTTCCATCCACAGATAAATCGGCCATGTCGAAAAACACAGGATCGCGGCGCACAGCAGCGCTGTGACGAATGGCTGCAGCACCAGCAGGCAGCCGACGACAAGCGCAACTATTGCCGCGATCTGCGCGATTTTTTCGAACCGCGTTTCCATTGCCGAGCGTACCATCCGATATCAGTGACGAGTGGCAGATTTCTAACATGCCGCACTCAACCGGTCAAACAACCGGGGCGGGGCGGGCGACCGCGAAGCTGCAGACGGGACGGGTTAAAATGCAGGCCGGCGCGGCGATGACGGTCGCGCGCACGAACAAGGCAAGTCATGCGTATCGGCGTGCCCCGGGAAATCAAGGATCAGGAGTATCGCGTTGGCGTGACGCCCGCGGGCGTGCAGTTGCTCGTCGCTGACGGGCACGAAGTACACGTCGAAGTGAACGCCGGCGCCGCGGTCGGCTTCGACGACGCGGCGTACCAAGCGGCCGGCGCGCGTCTGGTCGCCACCGCGGCACAGGCGTATGCCGCCGATCTCGTCATCAAGGTGAAGGAACTGCAACCCGTCGAATTCGCGCTCACGCAACCGGCGCAAATCCTGTTCTGCTATCAGCACCTCGCTCCCGCGCCGCTGCTGTTGGCGGCCATGCTCGACCGCCGGATAAGCTGTCTCGCCTATGAAACAGTGAATGCTGCGG
>JBDSSV010000173.1:0-4786 GCA_039928535.1 Burkholderiales bacterium | reverse complement strand
CGACGGCATGCAGATCGGCACGGTGCCGAAAATGGGCGCCGCCGAAACTCGGCGCGCGATCGAGGCGGCCAATGCGGCGTGGCCGGCATGGCGCGCCAGGACGGCCAAGGAGCGCTCGATTATATTGCGCAAGTGGTTCGACCTCATGATGGCGAACCAGGACGACCTCGCGATATTGATGACGACCGAGCAGGGCAAGCCGCTCGCCGAGTCCAAGGGCGAGATCGCGTATGGCGCGTCGTTCATCGAATGGTTTGCCGAAGAAGGCAAGCGCATCTACGGCGACGTCATACCGCAGCACCAGGCCGACAAGCGCATCGTCGTCATCAAACAACCGATCGGCGTGTGCGCGGCGGTGACGCCGTGGAATTTTCCGAACGCGATGATCACGCGCAAGGCCGGACCGGCACTCGCCGCCGGCTGCACTATGGTGATCAAACCGGCGAGCTACACGCCGTATTCCGCGCTCGCGCTGTGCGAGCTCGCCGAACGCGCGGGCATCCCGAAGGGCGTCATCAGCGTGATCACCGGCTCGTCGGGGCCGATCGGCAATGAGTTGACCAGCAACTCCATCGTGCGCAAATTTACGTTTACCGGCTCGACCGAGGTCGGCAAGCAATTGATGGCGCAGTGCGCCGGCACGGTCAAGAAAGTCTCGCTCGAGCTGGGCGGCAACGCGCCGTTTATCGTGTTCGACGATGCGGACATCGACGCTGCGGTTGAAGGTGCGATGCTGTCCAAGTTCCGCAATACCGGCCAGACCTGCGTCTGCGCCAACCGCCTGTTCGTGCAGGAGGGCGTGTACGACAAGTTCGCGCAGAAGCTCGGCGAGAAAGTCGCGGCGATGAAAGTCGGCAACGGGCTGGAAGACGGCGTCATGCAGGGGCCGTTAATCGACATGAAGGCCGTCGAAAAAGTCGAAGAGCACATCGCGGACGCGGTCGGCAAAGGCGCGCGCATCGTCACCGGCGGTAAGCGTCACGCCAAGGGCAGCACGTTCTTCGAGCCGACCGTACTGGCCGACGTCAAGACCGACATGAAGATCACGCACGAAGAGACATTCGGCCCCGTCGCGCCGCTGTTCCGCTTCAAGACCGAGCAGGAGTTGATCAAGCTCGCGAACGACACCGAATACGGGCTCGCATCGTACTTTTACAGCCGCGACATCGGCCGTATCTGGCGCGTCGCCGAAGCGCTCGAGTACGGCATCGTCGGCATCAATGTCGGTATCATCTCTAACGAGATCGCGCCGTTCGGCGGCATCAAGGAGTCGGGCATCGGGCGCGAAGGTTCGAAGTACGGGATCGAGGACTACCTCGAAATCAAATACATGTGCATTGGCGGCATCGACAAGTAACCGTTTTTTTTTCAGGGGTCAGCCATGCCATCGCGCCGCACGCGCGGTGGCATTTTCATTGATAACGACAGGCATGCCGACAAAACCGCCAGCACGTAAACGCGTTGCGTTCGAGATTCTCGCTCTCGACCATGTCGTGCTGCGCGCCGCCAATGCAACGCGCCTGACGCGGTTCTATTGCGACGTGCTCGGCTGCAGCATCGAGCGCGACCGGCCCGAGCTTGGACTCACGCAATTGCGCGCCGGCGTATCGCTGATCGACGTGCTGGCGGTCGAGAGCGAACTTGGCCGCGCGGGCGGCGCCGCCGCCGGCAAGTCACGGCGCAACATGGATCACCTGTGCTTGCGCATAGAGCCGTTCGATGATAACGCGCTCGTCGCGCATCTCGTCTCGCACGGTGTCGCCGTCGGCGATATCAAATCGCGCTTCGGCGCGGACGGTTACGGACCGTCGCTTTACATCAACGATCCGGAAGGCAATGTGGTCGAGCTGAAAGGCCCGCCGACGCGGGCCGGTAAGTCTTGAGCCCCGCGTCTTAGCCGAGTTTCTCCGCCACGACTTTCGCAAACGCCTGCGTGCCCAGCTTGCCGCCCATATCGGGCGTGCGGGTGGCGGGATCTTTCAGGGCCAAATCGATCGCCGCTTCTATCTTAAGCGCGGCTTCGGTGCACCCCGCATTTTGGTGCCGGCGCCCCAGCCATTCCAGCAGCATCGCCGCCGACAATATCAACGATGTGGGATTCGCCTTGTCCTGGCCCGCTATGTCGGGGGCGGAACCGTGCTGCGCCTGCGCCACGCAAAGGTCGTCGCCGGCGTTGACCGAGCCGGCGAGTCCCAGGCTGCCCGAGATCTCGGAAGCCTCGTCGGACAGGATGTCGCCGAACATATTGCCGGTGACGATGACGTCGAACTTCGACGGGTCGCGCACGAGCAGCGCGGCCATCGCGTCGACGATCTTCTCGTCGAGTTCGACCTCCGGGAAATCCTTGGCGACTTTGCGCACTTCGCGCAGGAACAGCGCGTCTGAAATCCGCAGCACGTTCGCCTTGTGCACCGCGGTCACTTTCTTGCGGCGCGTCATCGCGGACTCGAAGGCTCGCCGTGCGATGCGTTCGCAGCACTTCGCAGTGACGCGCCGCAGCGAGATCGCCATGTCCTCGGTCGGCATGAATTCGCCGATGCCCATGAACATATTGCGGTCGGCGTAAAAGCCTTCTGTGCATTCGCGAAAGATCACGAGGTCGACCGGCTTGCCGGTGAGTCCCAGTCCCAGCCGCGATTTCGCCGGCCGGATGTTGGCGTACAGGTCGAGCTTGACGCGGAATTCGCCGGATGGATTCGCGCCGCCTTCTTCCCGCGGCGGATAATCGTTGTGCGAAACCGGCCCCAGCAGCACGCCAGCCGCCGCCCGTCCTTTCTCGAGTATGCGCGGCGGGCAGGTCGTGCCTTCCTTCTTCAGCGTGACCAGCCCCATCTCGTCATGTTCCCATTCGAGGCCGAGCTTAAAGCGGGAACTGGCGCGGTCGAGCACCGTGAGGGTCGCCTGCGTGATTTCGGGGCCGATGCCGTCACCGGGTAGAACGAGAATTTTCACCTGAAGCTCCTGTAGTACGTCGTCAAGTCGCCCGAGTGTATCATGCCGAAATTGCGCATTTGGCGGGCGGCGCCGCGCCACGTCTCGCGAGCGGTTTGATGCATAGCCCGGCGCAGCCCACCGGACGGCGGCGGGTCGCGCAACCGACATTGATACGCATGAATTTCCTGCCGGGCGTAAAATACGTCCTTGCAATGTGATCCTTAAGACCGGGTTTAGCTATGGACGCGAGTGAAATTCTGCTGGAGCCGTCGGCGCTCGACGCCGTGATGGCACGAGGCGCGATACTGATCGACGCGCGCAAGCCCGGCGAGTTCAGGAAAGGCCACATTCCGGGCGCGATGCCGCTGTCGACGTACGAATTGCTGGTGACGAACAGCTCGCTCGACGGCATGAAGACATTCGCTGACGCCGCCGCCGGCCGCTTCAGCTCCGTCGGCGTCAACAACGAGCGCCAAGTCGTCATCTATGACGAGGGAACCGGCATGCGCGCCGCGCGCGAACTGTGGATACTTGAATACATCGGCCATCGCAATGCGCGCATGCTGCACGGCGGCCTGCTGCAATGGCAAGCGGCAGGCGGGCCGGTGCTGATTGACACGGACATTGCCACCGTGC
Source organism: Burkholderiales bacterium (assembly GCA_039928535.1). GTDB lineage: Bacteria > Pseudomonadota > Gammaproteobacteria > Burkholderiales > SG8-41 > PALSA-1004. The sequence continues at coordinate 1,216 of JBDSSV010000173.1, read as the reverse complement.
GGCCGAAGAAAATACAGCTGTCGATCGCGTCCGGCTGCAACGCGCCGGCGGACGAAATCGTGCGCCGCGCCGGCTCGTGGAACATGACGCTGATCGATGTGCGCAACGATCTCGAATGGGCGGGCAAGGACAAGACGAATTGCTGCCCGCGGCGCGGCCGCATTCCGCACGCGATTCATATTGAATGGACGAAGTTTCTCGATAACGGGCGCTACAAGTCGCCGGAAGCCATCATGGCTCTGCTCGAAAAGCACGACATCAATCCGCGCAACGAGCTGGTCGTCTATTGCCACCGAGGCTCGCGCTCTGCCAGTACCTATTTCGCGCTGAAATATGCCGGCCTGCCGGGCGCGCGCAATTACATCGGCTCGTGGCACGAATGGTCGTCGCGCCAGGACCTGCCGATCGAGCAGGGTTAGACCCCCGCCGCCCTTAGTCGGGCTTGATGTGCGAGGCCTTGACCACCCGCGTCCACTTAACGGTCTCGGTCTTCAGAAAAGCGGTGAATTCGGCCGGCGTCGTCGGCGCGGCATCGATGCCGCGGTCGAACAACGCCTGCTTGACCTCGGGTGAGTTCAACGCCGCCGTCATTTCGCTGTGCCAGCGGTCGACGATGGCCTTCGGCATGTTCGGCGGTCCCAGCATGCAGTACCAATTGGTCGATTCATAGCCCTTGAGTCCGCTTTCGTCCACGGTAGGCACATCGGGCAGGGCCGCCGAGCGTTTGGCGCCCGTCACGGCGAGCGCGCGCGCCTTGCCAGCCTGCACCTGCGGCACGGCGGTCGAAATGATAGCGACGAACAATTCCACCTGCCCGCCGAGCAGATCGGTCAGCGCCGGCCCACCGCCCTTGTACGGGATGTGCGTCATGTCGATTTTTGCCATTGTTTTCAGCAGTTCTCCGGACAGATGACCGGTACTGCCGGTGCCGGAACTGGCGAAATTGAGCTTGCCCGGACGCGCGCGGGCGAGCGCAATCAATTCCTGGATGTTTTTGACCGGCAGCGTCGGGTGCGCAATGAAGATATTCTGCAACGTGACGGTGCGGCCGATCGGCGAGAAGTCTTTGAATGGATCGTAAGGCACTTTGGTGATGGCCGGCGTGATGACGAGTGCCGCGAGCGTGCCGAGATGAACCGTGTAGCCGTCCGGCGCCGCCTTGGCGGTGATTTCCGAGGCAATGACGCCGTTCGCGCCCGTTCTGTTATCCACGATT
>JBDSSV010000172.1:0-8774 GCA_039928535.1 Burkholderiales bacterium | reverse complement strand
GGACAGAAAGGCATTTCCCGCCGCGCGGCGACGCTGAAATTCCCTGAGAGTGTACAGAGTCGGACTGATGCGGCGACCGAGACGTTTTTCTGCCGGCGCCAAGGCGGCGTAGACCGCTTCGAGCGTTATTCCATCGGCGACGATCAACACGTCGATGTCGCTGGCGGCGCCATCGTTACCTTTCGCCACCGATCCGTAGAGTAAGGCGGTTTCTATTTTTGTTTCAAGCGGGGCCAGCGCCGCGCGCACCACCCCGGCGGGGCCAAGCGTCTTGACCACGATGCCATGCAGTTCGTGGTAGATCGGCGCCTCGCGGTTAGCTCGATAATGCTTCTGGTTGCCCAGCTTCGTTACTGTGAGCAGGCCGCTTTCGACAAGCCGCTGTAGTTCGCGCTGCACGGCGCCCGAACCGGCGCCAGCGAGGTTGATCAGTTCGGTGGCGAAAAAACTTCGTTCCGGCTGGCCGAACAAGAGTCCGAGCACTCGCTGCTGCGTCGCCGAGAACAGAGCGCCGGCGAGACTGGTTCGCGCAGACGTGCTTGGCGGAGCGTGATAGCGCGCGCGGGTCTCGGCGGTTTTCGGGGAAGTCTTTATACCCATTTCGGGTATGTTACTACCCAATTTGGGTATATTCAAGCCAGCCGAAGATTCGCCAGGCCGAACAATTGCATCCACGGGGCGCTCAATCCGGCCTGAATTTAGTCTCCGGCTTCAGCCCTGTTCGTTGCAGCTTTTCCGAAATGCGGCCGTTCTCCAGATAATTCCCCGCGACCGCGCGCTTCGCCGCGTCTTCCCACTGCGGCAACCAGTCGCCCTGCGGGCTGCCGAACCATGGCGATTGGGGACGCAGCTTCGGCAGTCCGAGCTCCTCCCACAATTTCCTCGCGCGCTCCATGTACTCCTGCCGCGGCAACGCGAGCGGCGGCAATTCCTCTTTCATCGTCGCGTCCATCAGCAACGTCGCATCTTCGCGCTCGGCCTCATGCTCGCGCTCGGGGCCGTGGCCCGGACTGCGGTACGGCAGCACCTGCAGATCGCTCGCCGGATTCATGCGGAACGCGATCGCCCAGAACACCGCGTCGGAGTTATCGGGATCAATGTCGTCGTTGACCGCTATGCAGAGCTTGCCGCAGTCGGCGCGCAGCGATGTCGCGCCATACAAAGCGCGCCACACTTCGGTGCGCGGCGTGTTCTTGTCCACGGTGATGATGCAGATGCGACGCAATGCCGTCATGCGCTCGTGCAGCGTCACGCGCTTGACGCCACGGATGCCCAGCGCATTGCGCAGATGCGATAAAAACATCGGCTCGTAGGCAACGCGCTTCATCGCGCTCGACTCGCTGGGCGTTACCTGGCTCAGGTAAGACACGACAATTGCGTTCTTGCGATGCGTAATTGCGGTCACGCGCATCGGGATATTGAACTCCTCGAGCGCCACATGGCCGTGCGATTCGCCGAACGGCCCCTCAGGCTCGACATTGACCGTGTCCAGGTAACCTTCGATCACGATCTCCGCTTCCGCCGGCACCATCAGATCCACGGTGCGCGCGCGTACGACATTGATCGGCGCGCCCGCCAGTCCGCCGGCCACGCCGATTTCGTCGACGTCGACCGGCAGCTTCTGCGGCGCAACGAACGCCACGCAGGGCGGCCCGCCGAGCACGATGGCGCATGGCATCTCCTTATCGCCGCGCTGCTGGTGTTTCAGGTAATGCCGGTAACCGCCGGCGCCGCCGACGCGCGTCGCCATGCGCACCACCAGCCGGTCGGTGGCCTTGAGCGCCGCGCGGTAGGTGCCGTGGTTCTGCACGCCCGATTCCGGATCGCGCGTTATGACATTGGTCGCAGTCAGCGTCGGCGCGCTGTCGAAGCCCGGTGTGGAAAGCGGGATCGGCAGCGTGTCGAGTCCATGTCCTTCGCCGCGCAGAGCATCGCCTTCGAGCACCACTTCATGGCAGGCAGCGGTAGTGACTGTCTGCGCGGCAAGCGGATGGGCAATCGCGTGGTCCCAGCGCGCCGGCACTTCCTCGGCCGTGCAGCGCATGCCGGTGCAATAAATTTCGCGGTTCGCCGCCAGCGCGCCGACCACCACCGGAAACGCGTATTTGCGGCCGCGCCCGTCGACGACGTTGTTAAACAGGAAAGCCTTGCGTTCGTGCTCTTCGATGCCGCCGACGAATTGCCAGCGCACGAGCGGATGCAGTTGCGCGTCCTTGTCGACGGCGCGGTCGATCGTCAGCAGCAGGCCGCGCTCTTTCAGCGTCGCCAGATGCTCGTGCAGGTCGGGGTAACCGCGCTTGATGTCGGGCATGGCGTGTGGGCTTTCTTTCTTTCTTTCTTCGAGTGGTATGCGCGGCGCTTTTTTTAGCGCCCCGTCATGTCGGTATCTACCTACAACAATATTATCGCCGCGCCGACTTCGCGTGGCGCGCGTTCCTTTTATTCTTCCAATTGTCGCGCCGGGTGACCGGCAAATTAATGCAAATCAATATATCAGCGTTCTTACCACAACACAAAACGGACCATCATGATCAGAATGGATATCGCTATCGACCTCGAGTATCAGGTGCTCGAGCCGGCGGAATTTATCTTCAAGATACACGCGGCCGACACCCGTCGCCAGAAAGTCGCACACTCGCAGTTGACGATTACGCCCGACACGCCCTTCATGGTGCAGCCCTGCCGCGCGTTCGGTAACCAGCATTTGCGCCTGCACGCCGTGCCCGGGCCGCTCAATATCAATTACTCGGCGACCATCGAAATCAACCATTATCTGGCTGACCCCGCGGAGTTGCAGGAGCTGCCCGTCGAGCAATTGCCGATAGACGTATTGCAGTACCTGGCCCCGAGCCGCTATTGCCCGTCAGACAAATTCTTTCAGGTAGCGCTCGCCGGCTTCGGCCATATGCCGAAGGGCTACAGCCGCGTGCAGGCCGTCTGCGACTGGGTGCGCAAGCACACGCGCTTCCAGCCGGGCACCACGACCTCGCTAAATTGCGCGATGGATACCTATAACGAAGGGGTGGGCGTATGCCGCGACTTTGCGCACCTCGCCATCGCACTGTGCCGCGCACTCAACATTCCCGCGCGTTACGTGACGAGCTTCGACCACGGTTCAGACCCCGCATTCGGTCCGCCCGACTTTCATGCATATGTCGAAGTCTATCTGTCGGGCCGCTGGTATATGTTCGATCCGACCGGCATGGCAACCGTAACCGGCCTCGTGCGCCTCGCCACCGGCCGCGACGCCAACGACGTTGCGTTCTCGACCATCTTCGGCCAGGCGATGTGGACCATGCCCAAAGTGTCCACACTCGCGCGCGAAGACGTCAATGCCGGCATCATAGTGCCGGCGCCGACCGACATGGCGGTGTCGACCAGCGGCGCCGTCAATGATCGTCAGGCGCAGCCGTCAACCGCGCAGACCGAACGCGGCTTCTCGACCTCGTGGTACCAGCCGCCGCAGGTAGTGGTGCCGACGCTCACGGAAAATGCGAAAGCGCTCTAACCCGTTGTCATGGCTAAGCCGGTGTCATGTCAGCATTTGCCTGACACCGCATTCGGCGTTAGACCGATAAAACAAACCCGCCGGAACCGTTACAGTGCAGTTGCTAAACCCGCGTATGACTTGCTGCGTTGCGGGGTAAATTTTCTGACGTAACTTTTGAGCAACCACTGAAAAGGAGTTCAACATGATTTCATGGGCCGTAACATTTCTGGTCATTGCACTGATCGCCGCGGTACTTGGTTTCAGCGGCGTTGCCGGTACGGCGGTTAACCTCGCGTGGATTTGCGCGGTGATCGGCATCATCCTCGCGATCGTATTTGGCCTCATGGGTCGCGGCGGTCCGCGCGTTTAGTTTCAGCAGCCAACGCAACGGCACTGGACGGACCGGGCAATCCCCGGTCCGTTTTCACGTACGCTGCGCGCGCCCGCTCACTCCCACCTGTTTGAAGATCGAAGCGCTGACGGCTTGGCGCGCCGCCTCGAAGTCCTGCCACGGGTCCGCGCGCAATTTGCGCAGCCGCGCGGGCACCGTCCTGACATTGAAGAAATCGAACCGCAGGTCCTTTTTTTTCAGTTCCCCCCACTCGATGGGCGTGGAAACCGGCGCGTTCTTGCGCGCGCGGATGCCGTAGGCGGAGATCGCGGTCGAGCCTTCAGCGTTGCGCAGATAGTCGATGAATATTTTTCCCTTGCGCTTTGCTTTCGACACCGTCGCGACATAGCGGTCGGGAAACGTTCGCGCGAAAAGTTCTGCGATCGCCTTGGTGAAGTTCTTGGCCTGCGTCCAGGTCAACGTCGGCGCGATCGGCACCACGACATGCAAGCCTTTGCCGCCGGTCGTCTTGAGAAATGCGCCGAGTCCGAGCTGTTCCAGCAAGGTCTTCAATTCGCCGGCGGCCTTGACCAGGGCTTGCCATGACACGTCATCGGCCGGGTCGAAATCGAATATGAGTCGGTCGGGGCGCCCGGGATGCGGCATGGTCGAGCCCCAGGGATGCAGTTCGACGACGCCCCATTGCGCCAGGGCGACCAGTGCCGGCAGCGAGTCAGCCGAAAAATACGTGGCCTTACCGCCGCCTTCCGGCACCGGTACCCGCGTCACCGAGGCATGCACACTTTTGTCTGCGTGCTTCTGATAGAAACACGTCTTGCCCCAGCCATCCGGGCAGCGCAGCAGACTCAGGGGGCGTTTTCGCACTTGCGGCAATATCCAATCGGCGACCGCCTCGTAATATCGCGCGAGGTCGAGCTTGGTCAGCTTCGCCTCGGGGAACATGAGTTTGTCGGGATGGCTCAGGCGCACCCCGGCGACGGTATCTTTGGACGCGCCCGCAGCGCCATCCGGCTCTGACTTCTGTGGCGCGGATTTCTGCATGCTCCCGGCGGTTTTCTTCCGCGGCGCGGCAGGTTCCCCGGAGACGTCGACGGGCTTCTCGCGCTTCACATCCGCGGCCTGCTTGTCTTCGCGCAGCCCGATGAACGACGGATGACGCAGCGCGCCCGCCGTACTCCATTCCGTGAATTCGATTTCGGCGACCAGCTTGGGCGCCACCCAATGCGCGCCTTTCGCTTCGAAACCGCGCGGCGGATTCGCGAAGGGCGCGGTCTTCTGCTCGAGCTTGTTAAGCTGGCGGCGCATTTTCTCCAGCGTCCCGTCGTCGAAACCGGTGCCTACCTTGCCCGCATAGCGCAACTCGCCCCCAGCGTAGACGCCGAGCAGCAGTGCGCCGAACCCCGCGCGGCTGCCTTGCGGGTCGGTAAAGCCGCCGATCACCATTTCCTGGCGCTTGCTGCATTTCACCTTGACCCAGCTGCGCGCGCGCTGCCCCGCGCCGTACGTCGATTGCGCCTGCTTGGAAACAATGCCTTCGAGGCCTTTTGCGCAGGCCTGACTGAATACTTCTTTGCCGGCACCGCGCACTTCCGGGCTGAACCGGATTGCTGCGCTGCCGTCGCCGATCAATTCCTGCAGCAGGCGTTTGCGCTCGACTAACGTGACGCCAGTCAGGTCATGACCGTCGAGATGCAGCAGATCGAAGACGAAATAGACGAGCGCCGTGTTGCCCTCTTCACTGCTCAGGCCGCTCAGCGCGTTCTGCAGCGCCTGAAAATCCGTGCGCCCTTGCGCATCCACCGCGCAGACCTCGCCGTCCAGCCACGCAGTGCGCGCTGTGAGCGCTTTGACTGCCGCCGCCAGCGCCGGAAATTTGCCGGTCCAGTCTTTGCCGTTACGCGAAATTATCCGCACCCGGCCCCGGTCCAGGCGACTTAACATGCGATAGCCATCGTATTTCAGTTCGTGGATCCAGTCGTCACCGGTGGGCGCAGTCTTGACCAGCGTCGCCAGCATGGGTGCCAGCTTCGCCGGCAAGGCGGCGCGCCGTGCACCCTCTGCATCTTTCGCATCGCCCGGCTGAGCGACGGCCGTCGAGCGGCTTTTGCGGTGCGCGGGCAATCGCGCCGGGATCGCGCCGGCTGCCACGTTCGCGCGTACCGAACGGTTCGAATGCCACTGGCGTTCCTTCGCGGCGGCTATTTCATCGATGCTGCGGCCCGACACCACGCTGTCGGGCGCGGCGTCAACCACGCGTGCATCGATGCCGCGTTTGGCGAATTCGTCATTGTCCTTGATGAGCAGCCACGCCTCGGCCTTGCCGCCGTATTTGCTGCCATGCGTCTTGACCAGCGCCCAGCGTCCCGCGAGTTTCTCGCCGTGCAGGTCGAACTTCAGATGGCCTTTCTTATATCCCTCCTGCGGATCACCGACCGGCGTCCACGTGCCGCGGTCCCACAGCATGACGGTGCCGCCACCGTATTGGCCTTTCGGTATGCTGCCCTCGAAATGCCCGTATTCAAGCGGATGGTCTTCGACATGCATCGCGAGACGTTTGTCCGCGGGATCGAAACTCGGTCCCTTGGGTACAGCCCAGCTCAGCAATACGCCATTGAGCTCCAGACGGAAATCGTAATGCAGATGGCTCGCCGCGTGTTTCTGGATCAGGTAAGCGAGTGCCCTGGCCTTACTCGCACCGACGCGGCCGCGTGGTTCGCCGGTGACCTTGAAATCGCGTTTAGCGTGATACCGTGTGAGCCCCATAGGCGCACGCTAAGCGCGTTTGCGTTTCGCCGCGGGGCGTGCTCCGCGCGCGGATTCCACTACGCGCAGATGCGGCTTCGCGCCCGGTTTGGGCCGGCGCGCGGACGCCGACCGCGCACCGCCATTGCCCAGGCTTTGCTTGAGTAGCGCGGCGAGATCGATGACATTACTCGAACGCGGCTCGCCCTCGTCCTCATCGCCGGGCTTGGTAATTTCCTTGGTCTCGCCTTTCTTGATCTTTTCCTTGATGCGGCGCATCAGGTCGTCGTGATACGTGTCCTTGAAACTGGCGGGCTGCCATTTCTCGGTCATGTCGTCGATCAGGCGCTTGGCGAGATCCACTTCCTTGGCCGTTACGTGGGCGGCCTTCATGCCTGCCGCCGGCAACTCCAGGCCGCTGGTGCCACGCAGTTCGTCCGCGTAACGCAGCGTGAACAGCATCAGCGCGCGGCCCACCGGCCTCACAGCGGCGAGATGCTGCCCCGTGCGCAGCACGAACTGCGCGATCGCCATGCGATTGGACGAGCGCAGCGTTTCGCGCAGCAGCCCGTACACCTTCTCGCCGCGCTCGCCGGGCACCAGATAGTACGGCGTGTCGAAAAATTCAGGCGACACCTCATCCGTAGACACAAAAGACTGAATCTCTATCGTGCGCGAAGCCTTGACATTGGCGCGCTTGAAATCCTCGTCGGACAGCACGACATACTGGCCTTTTTCATACTCGTAGCCTTTCACGATGTTCGCCCATTCGACTTCCTTGCCGCTTTCCTTGCTGTAGCGCTTGTAGCCAACCGGCGAAAAATCGCGCTTGTCGAGCATTGAAAATTTGAATTCCTTGCGGTCTTCGGCGGAAAACAATTCGACAGGTATGCTGACAAGGCCGAACGTGATTACGCCTTTCCAGATCGAGCGTGCCATCAGGACTCCTCGGTTTCAACAGGAACGTCGATACAGGCGATGCAGATGCGCGCTCCGCGGCGCAATATGACGAGTGTCCCGCAATCGACACAGGGAACGAGTGTCGCGTCGCCGGACATTTCGCAAACTCCCGAGGCACAAGCAGTCCGGTTGCAATGCTCGAGATCGAAGGGACAAATACGCATTGGCGACGCCCATGACAGATGCAAGGTGAGATTTAAAGTATAGCGGCAGTTCCCGCGCGAGTCTGTCGGTTGGTGGCCGACGCCGGCGTGGGAAAAACGCGGACAACGTTTAGTTCACGAATTCCTGATGCGCCTCTCTACGTGATCGTCGACGATCTGGCGGCCTTTGCCCAGCGCATGTTCGATCGCGCTTTCTGGATCGAAAAACAAGTCGCGAAACTTGCCATCGTACAGACGCCCCCCGAAACTGCAGCGATAGTTGCGTATCTGCAGCGACGGTTGGTAAGTTGCGTCGGGCCGCCGGTGCGCTATGCCGCGCAGCGAATAGCCCAGGTAACCCGTTTCAACGAACGGGTCTAACAGCGGGTTTAATGACATATGCACCTCCGGCATTTGACGGGTTTCCAAAGGGGCCACGCTTACAATACTGAAAATACCGCAGGGCCAGCGTGCTGCATGTCAGCAGCGGCGGATTCTCCCGTAGGACGGCAACGCTCAAACCCAACGGCGTCGGCCGCTCCATAGGTTGGCGCGCGCTTATTTCATTCCCGGCAATTTCCAGCGCCGCGCAATCAACAAACGCAGCTTCCTGCATTCGCGTTCCTCCAGTGTCTGCTCGGCGGCGAGCAGCGCCTGCTCGATTTCGCCGAGGGCAGCGCGCGTGCTCACCGCCTGCAATTTCGCCTGCAGTGCGTAAAAATCCGCCGAATATTCACCGAGCAGTTCGCGTATGACCGGAAACGACATGCGATGGACCGCGCTCGGCCCCAGGCGCCTTACCGCATCGCGATGCTCGCTCGTCGCATAGCCTTTGTGCGCCGCGAAACCGTAGCCCGGGTGCAGCCTATCCAGTTCTTCCATCATGCGGTCGCGCTCGGTCTTGGCAATGATGGACGCCGCGGCAATGCTGTAGTTGAGGCCGTCGCCTTTATTAAAACTGTTCTGCGGCACGCTAATGCCGGGCACCGTCCGCGCATCCACCAGCACGTGCTGGGGCGGCACCGGCAAAGCTTCGATCGCGCGGCGCATCGCCAGCAATGCTGCATGGTAGATGTTTACGCCGTCG
>JBDSSV010000171.1:0-3455 GCA_039928535.1 Burkholderiales bacterium | reverse complement strand
GGCGCACTACAACCTGCGCGACGGCGTCGACCCGCAGGTCTATGGCATCGGCTTGAAGGAATTGTGGGAGATCAAACCCGAGAAACATAAGACGGGACTCGTCGTGCACACCGCGGGCTGGCCGCTGGACTCCGCAACTTATGGCGGCTCGTTTCTCTACCACATGGAAAACAATCTGGTCGCGATCGGCTATGTCGTCGGCCTCGGCTATACCAACCCGTATCTGAATCCCTACGAGGAATTCCAGCGCTACAAAACGCACCCCGACATCCGCGCGTTCCTCGAAGGCGGCAAGCGTGTCGCCTACGGCGCGCGCGCGATCACGGCCGGCGGCCTGCAGGCGCTGCCCAAGCTTGTTTTTCCGGGGGGCTGCCTGGTCGGCGACGACGCCGGCTTCCTCAATGCATCGCGCATCAAAGGCAGCCATTGCGCGATCAAGTCCGGCATGCTCGCCGCCGAAGCGGCGTTCGAAGCAGTCGTCGCGGGACGCGCATCGGATGAACTCGCGAGCTATCCTGCGTCGTTCCGGCAAAGCTGGCTTTACGACGAGTTACATCGCGCGCGCAATTTCAAGCCGTGGATGAGCAAAGGTCTCTACACCGGCACGCTGATGGTTGGCGTCGATCAAGTATTGTTCGGCGGGCGGGCACCGTGGACGCTGCATCACCAGCACGCGGACAACGAAACGCTGGTCAAGAAAACCGACGCGACGCCCATTGCGTATCCCAAGCCCGATGGCGTGCTCACGTTCGACCGGCTGTCCTCCGTATTTATTTCGAACACCAATCACAGCGAAGATCAGCCCTGCCATCTGACGCTGAAAGACCCGTCGGTGCCGGTCAACGTGAATCTCGCGCTGTACGACGCGCCCGAGCAGCGCTATTGCCCGGCGGGGGTCTACGAAATCGTGCGCAACGACGACGGCACGCAACCGCGCCTGCAGATCAACGCGCAGAACTGCGTGCACTGCAAGACCTGCGACATCAAGGACCCGACGCAGAACATCGTGTGGGTTACGCCTGAAGGCGGCGGCGGTCCGAACTATCCGAACATGTGAAGCCGCTGGCGGCTCACCCGCAGATCAGGGTGCGCCCAACGCCGCGAGATTGCGCACGTCTACGTTGCCGCCGCTGATGATGATGCCGACTCTTTTGCCGCGCGCGGCCAGTTTCCCCTCGAACAGCGCCGCGGCGGCCAACGCGCCAGTGGGCTCGACGACGATCTTCATGCGCTCCCACAGGTAATACATTGCGCTGAGCAACTCGACGTCGGTGACGGTCAGCATGTCGTCGACATACTGCAGGATCAGTGGAAACGTAAGCTTGCCGGCGGCACTTGTGCGCGCGCCGTCGGCGATGGTGTCGGGGTTGTGCACGGTCTGCAGAATCTTGGTCTGAAACGAGCGCGTGACGTCGTCGCCCGCGGCCGGCTCGACACCGCATACGCGGATCCCCGGCGACAGGTGTTTTGCCGCGATCGCGCAACCCGACGTCAAGCCGCCGCCGCCGCATGGAATCAAAAGATGATCGAGCGGCCCGGGTTCCTCTAGCAACTCGATCGCGGCGGTGCCCTGCCCCGCGATCACGTGCGCGTGGTCGAACGGCGGGATCATAGTGAGGCCGCGCGTCGCAGCTAGCGCGCCCGAAATCTGCTCGCGGTCTTCCGTCGCCCGGTTGTAGACGACGACTTCCGCGCCGTATCCGCGCGTCGCCGCCAGTTTGACCGCCGGCGCGTCGTCGGGCATGACGATGAGTGCCGGCACGCCGAGCAGGCGTCCGGCGAGTGCGACGGCCTGCGCGTGGTTGCCCGACGAATAAGCGACGACCCCGCATTTTTTCTGCGCCGCGCTTAAATTCGACAGCGCGTTATAAGCGCCGCGAAACTTGAACGCGCCCATGCGTTGCAGGTTTTCGCATTTGAAAAAAACCTGCGCGCCGGTGCGCTTGTTGACGCTATGTGAAGTGAGCACGGGCGTGCGGTGGGCGACCCCCCGCAGTCTGTCGGCGGCGGCGGCGAGGTCCTCGTAACCGACCGGACTGGGTAACTGATCTTGTGCGGCCATTGCTGTCCCGGCTGAAAAAAAACGTTGTTTTCGGAGCTGCGCGGCGAGAACCCGTTGGTGCCGGCCAAATCCCGTCGGCGATTGTAGCGGTCGTCGGCGGGTCGTCATCAAATCGACGGCTGTTTTAGCCCGTTGGAGCTAGAGGGCGTGCCCTTTGCCGCATTCGATTAACAACTAATAACTATTAATAAACAATTGCTTAACAGAATAGCTGAATGGCCTGCCCAGTTCGGCCATCAGGTGGCCTGCAACTTGCTGATAGACATCTGGCAAAGCCAGCGGCTACGGAGATGAACATGGTGATCTATATGGACCAGTACAGGATGGCAAAAGCGGCCCCAGCTGCGTGGCTCAAGAACGGCACGTACGGCGGCGAAGCCATGCAAGCAGCTTTTCACCCAGTGGTCCTCCAACTGGTCAGCGAAAAGACAGCGGTCACGGCGAGTCCTGATCTACCGGACGACATGTCGAACCCCGACGTAGACGAATTTCTGCAGCGTATTTACGAACTTGCTTCACTGATTTAAGGCGCTGCCTCGCGGCAGCGGCGGCGACGCCGGGACCCCCTCCTCCCCCGGTGTTGCCGCAATTTTTTCAGCACCAGAAAGCCGCGGCCAACCGCGGCTTTTTTTCGTCACCGCTCATTTTCGTCACTCCGCCAGCGCGGCGATGATGCGTTCGCGCGTGATCGGCATGTCGCGCACGCGCGCATCCAGTGCGGCCGCGATTGCATTGGCGATCGCGGCGGCAGTCGGACCTGTCGCGCCTTCTCCCGCCCCCACCGGCGGCAGATCGGCGCGATTGATGAGCGTGACATCGACCTCCGGCGCTTCGCTGAACTTCATCACCGGATAGTCTTCCCAGGTTCGCGAGATGATTCGTTCGCGGTCGAACCTGACTTCTTCTTTCAATGTCATGCTGGCGGCCTGAATAATGCCGCCCTCGATCTGGTTGATCACGCCATCGGGATTTACCACCAGGCCGACGTCGACCGCAGCCCAGGCGCGCGTGACCCGCGGCGCCGACTCGATGTCGACTTCCGCCACCACCGCCACATAACAACCCAGATTCTTGTAACGCGCAAAGCCGATGCCGCGGCCCCGCGAGTTGTTTGCCGTGGCAGCGGTATTCCAGCCGGACTTCTGCGCTACCGTTTCGATTACCGCGCGCGCGCGCGGGTCCTTGAGATGGCGCAAACGGAATTCGACCGCGTCAACACCGGCGGCGCGTGCCAGCTCATCCATGAATGATTCAATGGCGAATACGTTCGCATGCCCGCCCAGCGCGCGCAATGCGGACGCGCGCAGCGGCGAGTGTGTAACCAGGTGATTGGTTACGCGCTGGCTGGGAAAATCGTACAGTGGCACCGCATTGCGGTGGCTGCCGCCCGCAG
>JBDSSV010000170.1:0-9332 GCA_039928535.1 Burkholderiales bacterium | reverse complement strand
AACGCCTGCGGCGCGCCGAAACGCGCGCGCAGATAAGACACCACCACGTCGAAGTTCTGCACCTCCGCCGTCACCGAGAACTGCAGTAGGCGCCCCTCCAGAAAATGCAGCCGTATTTCGCGCGTTTCAATGGCGTCGAGTTTCTCGGTGTGCGACACACAGCCGAAGTCGGCGAAATCGTCCTTCCGCTGCATGCAGCCATAACCGCGCTTGCCCAGATCGGGTTTGCCGGAGCGGATCATGGCGAGCGACTCTTCAATGTCGCGGAAATCAAGGTCGCGCTCCAGGCGCGCATAGCTCGCGCCCAGCCCGATGTCGAGCACGCCATACGGCGCGTCGGCCGCCGCCGCGCCGGTCGCAAATAGCAAGGCGAGCAGCGCGCCAATAAATAATCGTGACTTCATAATATTCTTCCCAGTTCGCGCACGATATGCTGCTGGCGCCGGCTGACATCCAGCTTCTCGGCGACGCCGTTCAGCACGACCACCCAATGGCCCTCGCCATCCGGATCGGTCGCGCGCTCGAAGCCGCGGATCGCCTCTTTGGCGACAAGGCAGTTGCGGTGTATGCGCACGAAGCGCGCCGAAAATTCCTGCTCGAGCCGCGACAGCGATTCCTCGAGCAGGAATTCGCGCGCTGCCGTGCGCACCGTCACGTATTTTAGTTCCGCTTTGAGAAACACAATCTCGCCGATGGGGATCAGATGGATGCGCCCGCGCTCGTTGACCGACAGATGGCTGCGCGCGTCGGGCTTCATCTCGCGCAGAACGTCCAGGCGCAGCGGCGCGACCGAGCGCGCGCGCGCCAGCGCTTCAGACAGGCGGCCGAGCCGGATCGGTTTCAGCAGATAGTCGATGGCGTGGACTTCGAACGCTTTGAGCGCGTACGCGTCGTAGGCGGTGGTGAAAATGACGGCCGGCGGATCGTCGAGCTTCTGAATATGCTGGGCCACTTCGATGCCGTCTATTTCCGGCATGCGGATATCGAGCAGCACGACGTCGGCCTCGCATGCAGGCAGCATGTCGAGCGCCTGCCGGCCATTCGCCGCTTCGCCGGCGAGCTCGAGCGGCATCTTGAGCGCGCAGTCGGCCAGCAGATCGCGCAGGCGGTTGCGCGCGGGCGCCTCGTCGTCGACGATGAGCACGCGCAGCGCGGGTTCGGCCGCCATCAGGCGCCGGCTTTCATATAGGGAATCACGATGCGCACTTCATAGGTATCGTCTGTGGCTATGGTCTTGATACCGGCTTCCGCGTCGAAATGCAATGCGAGTCGCTCACGGATATTGGCGAGCGCCATGCGGTTGCCCGCATGATGTTTGCCGTCGGGGCGGTACGGATTGCGCAGATTCAGATGGATCCCGTCGCCCTCGCGGCTGATCCGGATATTGATGGTGCCGGGCTCGGTGCGCGGCTCGATGCCGTGATATACGGCGTTTTCAAGCAACGGCTGCAACACCAGCGGCGGAATCAACGCGTCCACCGGCATGTGCGCGACGTCCCACTCGACGCGCAGGCGCTCGCCCAGGCGCAGCTCCTCTATGCTCAGGTATTGCTTGGCGAGATCGACTTCGCGCGCCACTGGCGTCAACTGGCGATTGTCCGCCATCAGCACGCGAAAAAGATCCGCGAGGTCTTCGAGCGCCTGCTCGGCGCGACGCGGCTCCTGGCGCATCAGGCTCAAGACCGCGTTGATGCTGTTAAATAGAAAGTGCGGGCGGATGCGCGCCTGCAGCGCCTGCAGACGCGCCTCGGTCAGCGCCGGCGACAGCGCGCGCCCGCGCAGGTCGAAATAGCCGATGAGCACACCGGTCATCAACAGCGTGAATACGCAGTAGCGCACGAGCGAACCGGCGGCGCCCAGCATATAGAGGTTGAAAAAATACACCGCGGTCGTCAGCGCCAGTTCCAGCACGATGAGCGCGGCGATCGCGTGCCAGTAGCGCAGCCGGTGCAGCCAGTCGCTGGCGGCGGCGAGCACGAGCAGACTCAGTATGAGTATCGGCTGCACCACCGCGGAAACATCGATCAGCTCTTCAACCAAAGTCAGCGGCTCGGTCGTTTTAAGGAGCGCGGCGGCCAGACAAATGCCGTCGACGATGATCAGAATACGCAGCAGAATCCCGAGGTTGCGGAAGTTCGGCAAGGCTCCGGTATTGGCGTTTTGATTTATACTCACCGCTTGATTATGTGAGAGCACAACACGTGGCGCAAGAGAAACAAACAGGCGGCGTTCTACCCTGGTCCGGGCGCTTCGGCGAGCCGGTGGACGAGCTCGTCAAGCAGTTCACCGCATCGGTCGACTTCGACCGCCGGCTGGCCGAGGTCGACATCGACGGCTCGCTCGCGCACGCGCACATGCTGCACGCGGCCGGCATCCTGCGCGCGGCCGACCTCGCGTCCATCGAACAAGGCCTCGGCCAGATACGCGCCGAGATACGCGCCGGCAAGTTTGAATGGTCGGTCGAGCACGAAGACGTGCACATGAACATCGAAAGCCGGCTCACCGCGCTCGTTGGCGACGCCGGCAAACGGCTGCACACCGCGCGCTCGCGCAACGACCAGGTCGCCACCGACGTGCGCTTGTATCTGCGCGCGGCGATCGACAAGATCGCCGGCCTGATCAAGGCCGCGCAACGCGCGCTGCTCAATCTCGCCGACCAGCACACCGACACCATCATGCCGGGCTATACGCACATGCAGGTCGCGCAGCCGGTGTCATACGCGCACCACCTGATGGCTTATTTCGAAATGCTGAGCCGCGACGCCCAACGCCTCGCCGACTGCCGCAAGCGCGTCAACCGGCTGCCGCTCGGCAGCGCTGCGCTCGCCGGCACGACGTTTCCGATCGACCGCCTGCAGGTCGCGAAAGAGCTCGGCTTCGACGGCCTGTGCGAAAACTCTCTCGACGCCGTGTCCGATCGCGATTTCGCGATCGAGTTCTGCGCGGCCGGCGCGCTCGTCATGGTCCACCTGTCCCGGTTCTGCGAGGAACTGATCATCTGGATGAACCCGCGCTTCGGCTTCGTCGATCTCGCCGACCGCTTCTGCACCGGCTCGTCGATCATGCCGCAGAAAAAAAATCCCGACGTGCCGGAGCTGATCCGCGGAAAAAGCGGCCGCGTCAACGGCCACCTGGTCGCGCTGCTGACCCTGATGAAAGGCCAGCCGCTCGCCTACAACAAGGACAATCAGGAAGACAAGGAACCCTTGTTCGACACAGTCGATACGCTGGTGGCGAGCCTGACGGTGTTCGGTGCGATGCTGGGCGGCATCGAAGTCAAGGCGGACGCCATGCGCAAAGCCGCGCAGGAAGGCTACGCGACGGCGACCGATCTCGCCGATTATCTCGTCAAGAAAGGCCTCGCGTTTCGCGAAGCGCACGAAGCGGTCGCGCAAGCCGTAAGGTTCGCCGAAAGCCGCGCCTGCGATCTCGCTGAACTGAAGTTGCCCGAGCTCAGGCAATTCTCGCCGCTCATCGAAGACGATGTGTTCGCGGCGTTGACGCTGGAGGGCGCCCTCAAGGCGCGCAGCCATATCGGCGGCACCGCGCCCGCGCGCGTCAAGATCGCCATCGCCAAGGGCCGCAAGGCTTTGGCCTAACCGCGATCGCGTGAACGCCGCCGCGTGGTCGGCTATCGGCGACGGCATCGCCGCCGCCTCCGGCGCACCGTTCACGCTCCAATCGCGCGCGCCCGTTGACGGCGGCTGCATCAATCAATGTTACCGGCTGACCGGCGGCGGGCGCGTTTACTTCGTCAAGCTCCACGCTGTCGGAAAACGCGCGATGTTCGAAGCCGAAGCAGCCGGCCTGGCCGAAATCGCGGCCACCGCGACAGTACGGGTGCCGGCGCCCGTGTGCCACGGGTCGAACGCGGATGCCGCATGGCTCGTACTCGAGCATATCGAGTTTGGCGATGCAGTCCCCCGCAGCATGGCGCGGCTCGGCGAAGCGCTGGCCGGCCTGCACCGCATGACGGCAAAAAAGTTTGGTTGGAGCACGGACAACACCATAGGCGCGACGCCGCAGATCAATACACAAGCCCGCGCATGGGCCGGCTTCTGGCGCGAGTGCCGGCTTAACTTTCAACTCGCACTTGCCGAGAAAAACGGCGCGCCCGCCGCGCTGCTCGACAAAGGCGCACGGCTGGCGCGGGATTTTGAGGCGTTGCTCGCGGATTGCACCATCAACCCGGCCTTGCTGCACGGCGACCTGTGGGGCGGCAACGCCGGGTTCGATCGCACCGGCGCGCCGGTAATTTTTGATCCCGCCGTCTACTATGGCCACCGCGAAGCCGATCTCGCGATGACCGAACTCTTCGGCGGCTTCAGCGCCGAATTTTACGCGGCGTACCGCGCGACCTATGCGCTCGACGCCGGCTACGACGTGCGTAAGCAGCTCTACAACCTGTACCACGTGCTGAATCACTTCAATCTGTTCGGCGGCCCCTACGCCGGCCAGGCGGAAATTCTGATTGACCGGCTGCTCGCGGAGATCTGAAAGTCCGGGATATCTCCGGTCGTTTATCTTTGAAGTGCGTTCAGGATTGCCGGCTGCGCCGCGCCCGCAGGATCGAGACGAGACGCCAGAGCACGAACCACAGCGCTGCCGGCATGAGAAACACGAACGTCATCGCGACCGCGAAGCCGACCAGTCCCGGCACGTCAGCAGGTCCTTCAGCCCCCCACACGCCCCACCCCAGGCTGACTGCGAAGCCGGCTGCAGCACCCGCGAGCGAGCACGCGAGAAAGATCAGGGGAGTCCGCAGAGCTTTCCACATTTATTTGATCCGGAAATGCGGCCGCCTCAGCGGACGCGGAGAAGCGGGCGGGCTCAACTGAATAGCGGCAACGGCACCCGCCCCTCCTGCTGCGCCTCCTGCAGCACCGTGAGCAGCGCGCGCCGCGCCGCCTCGGATACACCGCCGCCGTGCTGGAGAAAGTTTTCGACCGCGCGCTCGAGCGGGTACTCGACGCGCTCGAAGCAGCGCTCGTCGAGAAATTTTCTGTCCGTCAGCGTGTGCGTGACAAGCTTGCCCTTCTTCATTTCGACGAACGATATCTTGGTCTTGCCGATCTTGTAGACGATGGCGTGGTGGGCGTTGTGATCGCGGTAGACACCCAGCGCTTTCTTGTTCTGCCGGATGTCGGTTTCCTCGAGCGGCAGGTGCAGTTGCTCGAGCCGGGCACGGCCCGCTTTGCTGCGTCTGGCCATATTGCTCAGCGCTCAACGCGGCGCAGCTGCGCGCGCACCGGCCGCGCCGTGGTGCCGCGCACTTTGAGCTCGACGGGCAATTCATGTTGCCGCTCGTCGCTGCCGCCCGCCAGCCGCAATAGCAGGTGCGCCGCCGCGAGCTGGCCGAGTTCCTGCGTCGGGAAATGCACGGTAGTCAGGCCGGGCGAGAGCAGCGACGCAATCTCCATGTCGTCGAAGCCGGTGATCGAGACCTGCTGCGGCACAGCGATGCCGAGCGTATTGCACTCGGCGATGGCGCCGATTGCCAGCACGTCGTTGCCGCACATTACCGCGGTGGGCGGCCGCGCCTGCCCCATCATCGTGCGCAGTCCCTCGCGGCCGCTGGCGAGCGAGTACGGTTTTTCGATCACGCGCTCGGGCGCAAGCTTGATGCCGCGCGCAACAAGCGCGTCGCGCACGCCCTGCAGGCGGTCGCGCGCGCGCTCATTATTGGTAGTGATGCCGGAGATCATCGCGAACTCGCGGTGGCCGAGATCGAGCAGATGATTAGCCAGCTGCAGCGCGGCGGCGCGATTGTCGAAACCGACGCACGGATGCCTGCCGCTGCGGTCCAGCGCCCACGTCAGCACGTACGGGATGTGGCGCTGCGCGATCAACGCGTAGAGCTGCGGATCGTGCGACGTGCCGAGCAGCACGAGGCCGTCGATGCCGCGCTCGATCAATGCGCGCGTGAGGCGAACTTCGACCGCCGCGTCGAACTCGTGGCAAGCGAGCAGCAGCGTATAGCCGGCGGCGTCGAAGGTTTTCTGCAACGCGTGCGTGGTGTTGGCGAATATCGCATTGTCGAGCGTCGGCACCACCGCGCCTATGGTATGCGTGCGGCGCGAGGCGAGCGCGCGCGCGGCGCCATGCGCGACGTAACCGAGGCTGCGCACCGCCTCCAGCACGCGCGCGAGCGTGGGTGCTTTCACCTTGTGCGGCAGCATCAAAGCCCGCGACACGGTCGCCGTCGATACCTTGGCGAGCCGCGCGACGTCGGAGAGCTTGGCGTTTTTGCGCGTCGTTTTTTTCATGTCGATGTCACGGTGCTGCGCGCGGCGGCGCCGTCGTACCGCGTACGATCAGTTCGACTGCAAGTTCGGTGACGCACGCGGCGGCGTCACCGTCGATGCGGGCGAGTATTTGTCGCGCCGCTGCGCAGCCCAGCTCGCGCATAGGCACGCGCACTGTGGTCAACGCGGGCACCAATATGGACGCTGCCTCCATGTCGTCGAACCCGGTGACGGACATCGCTTCGGGCACCGCGATCTGCTGGGCGTGGCACTCGAACACGGCGCCCATCGCCAGCACGTCGTGGCCGCAGATGACCGCGGTCGGCCGCGGCGCGGTCGCGAGCAGCGCCTGCATGGCGGCGCGGCTGTCAGCCAGCGTATACGGCGCCTCGATCACTTGCGCGAGCGGCGTGCCGCGCGCGGCCAGCGCGTCGCGGACGCCGGCCAGCCGTTCGCGTGCGCGGTCGTTGCCGGCGGTGACGCCCGCGATCATCGCGATATCGCGATGGCCGATATCAGCGACGTAATTGGCCACGCCGGCGGCGGCGACGCGGTTGTCGAACCCGACGCACGGATGGCGTCCCGACCGGTCGAGCGACCAGGTCAGCAGATACGGAATGTCGAAGTCGTCCAGCAACGAGAACAGTGCTTCATCGTGCTCGGCGCCGATCAGCACCAGGCCGTCGACGCCGCGTTCGACCAGCGAGCGCGCAACTTTGACCTCGTTGAGCAGATCGAAGTCGTGGCACGCCAGCAGCAGCACGTAACCGCTGTCGTCCAGCGACTTTTGCAGCGCGTGCGTCGCCTTGGCGTAGAGCAGGTTATCGAGCGTGGGCAGCACTGCGCCTATCGTGCGCGTACGCTGCGCGCGCAGCGCGCTGGCGGCGCCGTGGGGCACGTAACCGAGTTCCCGCGCTGCCGCCTCGACCTTTTCGAGCGTCGCGGCGCTGACCGAAGGCTCGCGCGCGAGCGCGCGCGATACGGTGGCGTTGCACACGCCGGCGAGGCGTGCAACGTCGATCAGTTTGGCGGCGGCTTTGGGCAATCAATGCCTCGCGAAAGGCGGCGGACACGGCCGCGATGCCAGCGAGTATAGCCGTAGTTGGCCGTTGATTTACGCACGTACCGGCAGCGGGCTTGCGCGCGACGGTGCAGACGCTATATCGTGACGCCTGCGATAACTCGGGCCGGGGCGGCAATGCCACAGATAAAGGAAAATAACTCCGGCCGGCCGGCCTATGTGCTGGCGGCGGTGCTGCTCTGCGCCTATGCGGCCAATGTCGCGAGCGGCAAGGCGGTCGCGTCCTTGTACTGGCACCTGCCTCACGCGGGCGATATAGCCGAATTCCTCACCGTGCTTGCAGCAATGATTTCATTCGTGACCGGCCTGCTGCTTGACAATGAGAAAGCCGCGCCACCGGATTGACCGTAACCACAGCAACGCCACCATAATAATCACCGTTCACAGAGGAGAAGACCATGCCCAAGCGTCATGACGAGATCCAAGCGCCCGCACGCCGCCGCTTTATAGAAATTTCGGCGCGCTATGGTTTTACCACCGCCGTGCTCGCCGCCACCGGCGGCTATCTGTGGTCGGATGCGGCGGTAGCACAGACCGCGGCGGATGAAGAGAACCGCGCGCGCAAGGCGCAGCACCGCATGATCCTCGCGACCGAATACAAACTCGGCTCGTATGTGAGCTATCCCATCATGCAGGAGGCCTTCAAGGAAAACGTGCAGAACTTGAGCAAAGGCGCGCTGTATGTGAAATTGTTCCCGGCCGGCCAGCTCGGCGTCGGCGCATCGCTCGCGCAGAAAGTGCAGGGCGGCACGGTCAACGCCGGCGGGCTGTCGCTGTCGAACTTCTCGTCTTACGCGCCGGCGGTGGACCTCATCAACATCCCTTACTGGTGCGGCGAGAATCAACGTTACGCGAACCTGGTGACTTCGAAGGCGTGGGCCGACGAGATCACGCCGAAAGTCAATGCCAAGAACTACAAGCCGCTGTTCTACTACACAGTCGATTCACGCACGGTGGCCGTGCGCAAGGGTTTCGGCAAAACCGTACGCTCGCCTGACGATATGAAGGGCGTCAAGATGCGTATCCCGCCGTCGAAACTGCTCGGCCGTTTTTATCAGCTCGCGGGCGCCAATCCGACCATCGTGGCGTGGGGCGAAACGCCGACTGCCTTGAAGCAGGGTGTGGCCGATGCGCTCGATCCGGCGATCGGCGCGCTCTATACGTTCGGCTTTATCGACATTGTCGAATCCATTTCCACTATCGAATCGGTATCGGACGCGCAAATGTTCGCGTGTAATCTGCCGTGGTTCAACGGCCTGCCGAAGGATGTGCAGCGCAAATTCGAAGAGGCGGCCGAGCTGACTCAAGCCCAGTCCTTCGCGCAGATCATCAAGGCGCGCGACCTGTCGATGCAGGAGTTCACCAAGGTCGGCTGCAAGTTCTACACCCCCACCGCCGACGAGAAAAAGCGCTGGGTCGACGCCTGCGGCGAACAGCGCAAGGAGTGGGACGATATCAAGAAGGAATTGGCCGGCTCGCTCGACACTTTCGAAAAGCTGAAGAAGGCGGCGAACACTAAAGGCAAGATCACTGTCGCCTAAGGGCCCGTTTCAGAATGAACGAAACGGGCGCATTCTTAGGGGAGTATGAGGGGATGTTTCCCCGCATTTTTGTGACGCACACCAAGCGTCCCGAAAAGTTGCAATTCAAACGGAGCACGATAGGTATCGAACGTGCGTAAACTACTCAGGCGCCTCGACGCCGACGCCGAGCGCTACCTGATGCTCGTGTTTTACTGCACCGTCGTGTTCGTGATCGTGAACGAAGTCGTGCGCCGCTTCGTGCTCCAGTATTCTTCGCTGTGGGGCGAAGAAGTGGCGCGCTACGCGTTCATTTATCTGGGCTGGATAGGCGCATCGCAGGCGGTGAAGGACCGCGCGCACATCCGCTTCGATTCCGTATTGCAACTGCTGCCGACGCGCTGGCATGGCTACGTCTATATATTCGCTGACGTCGTTACGCTGGTTTTCGCGTGCATCGCCATCTACTGGTCGGTGCAGACGATA
>JBDSSV010000169.1:0-8795 GCA_039928535.1 Burkholderiales bacterium | reverse complement strand
TACCGTGGTGTCCATGGTGTGGTATCAGGCGGGCAGTACCGATGAATTCAACGGCCGCACGGGAGTTGCGCACGTGCTCGAGCACATGATGTTCAAGGGCACCAAGGCGGTGCCCAACGGCGAATTCTCCAAACGCATCGCGGCGGCGGGCGGGCGCGACAATGCATTTACCACCCGCGACGCCACCGGCTACCACCAGCAACTGCAAAAATCGAAATTGCCGCTGGCCTTCGAGCTCGAAGCCGATCGCATGGCCAACCTGCTGCTGTCGCCGGAAGAATTTGCAAAAGAAATCCGGGTCGTGATGGAAGAGCGCCGGCTGCGCACGGAGGACCGCGCGAACGGCGTCGTCTACGAGCAATTGATGGCGACCGCGCTCATCGCGCATCCGTACCGCAGGCCGGTCATCGGCTGGATGAGCGATCTGGAAAGCATGACATGGCACGACGCGCGCGACTGGTACGACCACTGGTATGCCCCGAACAATGCGATCGTCGTGGTGGTGGGCGATGTCAAGCCGCAGGAAGTGTTTGCCCTCGCCAATAAATATTTCGGCGCGATCAAGGCGAAGACCTTGCCTGAGCGCAAGCCCCAAATCGAACCAGCGCAGCGCGGAATCCGGCGCATCACCGTCAAAGCGCCGGCGGAACAGCCGGCTTTAATAATGGGTTATCGCGCGCCGGTCCTGCGCGACGTCGACGGCGAGTGGGAGCCCTATGCGCTCGAGATGCTGGCGGGCGTGCTCGACGGACATGACGCCGCGCGTCTCAACAGCGCGCTGGTGCGTAATGAAAAGATCGCGAACTCGGTCGGCGCCGGCTACGACAGCACCCAGCGCGGCCCCGGCATGTTCACGGTCAGCGGCGTGCCCAGCGCCGGTAAAAGCGTCGCCGAACTCGAGCAGGCCTTGCGCCGCGAGCTCGCGAAAATCGTTAACGACGGCATCACCGACGAGGAATTGAAGCGCGTGAAAGCCCAGATCGTCTCGTCGCAGGTGTTTCAGCGCGACTCGATTTATTTTCAGGCACAGCAAATCGGCGCGCTCGAAATCGCGGGCTACCCGTACAAGGCAATTGACACGATGATAGCCAAGCTGCGTGCGGTCACGCCGGGGCAGGTGCAGGCAGTCGCGAAGAAATATCTGATCGACGACAGTCTGACTATCGCGGTGCTCGATCCGCAGCCGCTCGACACCGCCAAGCCCGCGGTTGCGCTGGGAGCGCGCGATGTTCAATAACTTCAAACGCTGGGCGTGCGCGGCGGCATTGTGGATGGCGGCGGCGCCGGCGTGGTCGCTGCTGCCGATCGAACACTGGCAGACCAGGCAGGGCGCGCGAGTTTATTTTGTGCAGGCGCGTAACCTGCCGATGGTCGACGTCAGCGTCGATTTTCCCGCGGGGTCGGCGTATGACCCGCGTGAAAAATCAGGCGTCTCCGCGTTGACCCAGAACCTGCTCAAGCTCGGCGCCGGCGGTTTGTCCGAAGACGATATTGCGCGGCGCATGGCCGACTCCGGGGCGCAACTCGGCGGCCGCGCCGACAGCGACCGCGCCGGCGCATCCTTGCGCACGCTGAGTAGCCCGGAGGAATTGAAACAGTCGCTGGATGTATTCGCGAGCATCCTGCAGCGCCCCGAGTTTCCGGTGACGGTGCTCGAGCGTGAGAAACGGCGCATCATTGATGCCATCAAGGAAGCGGACACCAAACCGGAGACCCTGCTCAGCAGGAATTTTAGTGCGCTGGCGTATGCCAATCATCCGTACGGCTTGCGCGGCGCGGGCGAGGCGGCGACAGTCGCGCAAATTACACGCGATGATCTGGTCGCGTTTTACCGCCGCTACTACGCGGCTAACCTGGCCGTGGTTGCAATCATCGGGGATTTGACGCGCGCCGACGCGGAAAAAATAGCCGAACAGCTGACCGCCGAATTGCCGCGCTCGGGGCAGGTGCCGGTCATCCCGCCGGTGCCGTCGCTGACCCAGGCCGAATTGCGCGTGGTGGCGCATCCCGCTTCGCAAAGCCACCTGCTGGTCGGCATGCCCGGTATTAAACGCAGTGATCCCGATTATTTCCCGTTGTTCGTCGGCAACTATATTTTGGGCGGCGGCGGCTTCTCCTCGCGCATGACGGAAGAAGTGCGTTCCAAGCGCGGGCTCGCGTATTCGGCGTACAGTTATTTTTCGCCGATGCAGGAACGCGGGCCCTTCGTGATCGGCTTGCAGACGCGTAAGGACCAGGCGGGCGAAGCGCTCAAAGTCGTGCGCGCTACGCTCAAGGAATTTCTCGAGCGCGGGCCCACGGCAGATGAATTGCGCGAAGCCAAGCAGAACCTCGCCGGCGGTTTTCCGCTGCGCATAGACAGCAACCGCAAAATCCTCGATTACCTCGCGGTCATCGGGTTTTACCATCTGCCGCTGACCTACCTGGAAGAATTCGTGCCGAACGTCGAGAAAGTCACGGTGGAAGATATTCGCAGCGCGTTCGCCCGTCATGTCGACCCTGCGCGAATGGTGACGGTGGTGGTGGGCCCCGACGCTGCCGCGATCACGGCTGCGGGCGCCAACTAGCCGCGGTCCGCGCGATTGCGAATAGAGGATGGCGGCCGCCAACAATAAGGTCCGCATCATCGGCGGCACATGGCGCAGCCGCATCATCGCGTTTCCGCCGCGCGCGGATTTGCGGCCGACGCCGGACCGCGTGCGCGAGACCCTGTTTAACTGGCTCGGCCAGGATCTGACCGGCAAATGCTGCCTCGATCTGTTTGCCGGCAGCGGCGCGCTGGGCTTCGAGGCGGCGTCGCGCGGGGCGCGGCGCGTCGTGATGGTCGAGCGCGATGCCTCGACGTGGAAGGCGTTGCAGGCGACCGTTGCAGCATTGGCCGCAAGTAGAGTGGAACTTGAACGCGCGGATGCGTTAGAATTTCTGCGCGCGGACGACGGACTCTATGACGTTGTCTTCCTCGACCCGCCGTTTCGCGCGGACTATCTGGCGCAAGTGCTGCCCATGCTGGGGCCGCGACTGGCGTCCGCGGCGCTCGTGCACATCGAGGCGCCGGCGGCGCCCGGGCTGCCGCCGGGCTGGGCAATAGAGCGTAGCGGCCGCGCGGGTGCGGTGACTCATCAACTGTTGAAATGGGCTGGCCATGACGCTTAAAGCTGTGTACCCGGGAACGTTCGATCCGATAACACTCGGCCACCATGACCTGGTGCGCCGTGCCGCGAGCATGTTCGACGAGGTCATCCTGGCGGTCGCCGACAGCCGCGCGAAGCGCCCGTTTTTCACGCTCGAAGAGCGCGTCGAGATGGCGAAAAGCGTGGTCGGCGAATTCAAGAACGTCACCGTCATGGGCTTCTCGGGGCTGCTCATGCAATTCGCGCAAAAGCACAACGCGAAGGTTGTCATGCGCGGACTGCGCGCCGTGTCCGATTTCGACTATGAGTTTCAGCTCGCCGGCATGAACCGCAAACTGTTCCCGGAAGTCGAATCCATGTTCCTGACGCCGGCCGAGCAGTTCCTGTTTATTTCGGCGACCCTCGTGCGTGAAATCGCGGTGCTCGGCGGCGACGTATCCAATTTTGTATCGCCGCATGTCGCGCAATGCCTGAAAGCGAAAATCGCGTCGCTCGGCGGCAGGCCTTGAGACGTCCGGCATGGCGCTGATCATCACCGACGAATGCATCAATTGTGACGTGTGCGAGCCCGAGTGCCCGAACGCGGCAATTTCGGCCGGCGAGGAAATCTACGTCATCGATCCCGCGCTGTGCACGGAATGCGTTGGCCACTACGACAAACCGCAATGCCGCATCGTGTGCCCGGTCGACTGCATCCCAAACGATCCGCGGCACGTCGAGAGCCACGAGGCGCTACACGAGAAGTATTTGCGCCTGATAGCTGAAAAAGCGTGAGGCGTGAGGCGTTAGGGGTGAGGCGGGCGCGCGGCGTATTCGCCGCACGTTTTCCTCCTAACGCCTCACGCCTCACGCTTTTTCAGCGCTGGCAGCGCGGACAGTAAAAAGTCGAGCGTTGTCCCAGCACCAGGCTGCGTATCGGCGTTTTGCACGTGAGGCAGGCTTCGCCGCTGCGGCCGTAGACGAAAAAGCGGTTCTGGAAAAACCCCGCTTCTCCTTCCGAGTTCACGTAATCGCGCAGGCTGGAGCCGCCGGCGTCTATCGCTTCCGCCAGCGTCTCCCTGATTTTGTCGACCAGCACCGCATAGCGAGCGAGCCCGATTTTGCGCGCCGGCAGCTTCGGATTGATGCGCGCGCGAAACAGCGCTTCGTTCGCATAGATATTGCCGACGCCCGCGATGAGGTGGCTGTCCATCAGCGCGTTCTTGATCGCGCCGCTGCGCGCGCGGGTTTCTCGATACAGCCACTCCGCGCTTAGCGTGTCCGAGAGCGGCTCCGGTCCGATATCGCGCAGCAGCTTGTGCTTGAGCGGATCGCCCGTATGCCATAGCACGAGCCCGAAGCGGCGCGGATCGCGCAGGCGCACCACCGGTCCGCGCGCGAGCGCGAGATCGAAATGATCGTGCGTATCCGGCGGCGTGCCCGCGGCGACGACCCACAACCGCCCCGACATGCCCAGATGCACGATCAGTGTGCCGTCGCCGGCGCGGAACAGCAGGTATTTGGCGCGGCGCTCGAGGGCATCGATGCGGCGCCCGGTCAGCACGCGCGCGAGATTGCGCGGGATTGGTTGGCGCAATGCCCGATTGCGCACGACGACCGCCGCGACAGTGGCGCCGCGCACGAGCGGTTCCAGGCCACGCCGGGTGGTTTCGACCTCGGGCAGTTCCGGCATGACTATTTTTTCTGAACGGCGGCCGCGGCGGGCGGCGCGAGCAGACGTTTTGCCGCTTCCGCTGAAAACAAATGCTCGTACTGCAGATCGCTGCGCGCGAGCGCGAGTTGTGGCTCGCGCTGCAAAACAGCGACGGAAATTTCGCGGCCGGTTTTCAGTCTGACCTTGATCGATGCCAGCGGTTTGCGGTTGCTCGCATGCTGCAGCCCGAGTGCTGCCGCCAGCCGCCATTCGTCGGTCCAGCGGTTGATGTCGTCGGCGCTGAGATCGGCCGCCGGCGGCGTCAGCTGCCACTTGCCATTGCGCTGTTCGACCGCGAAATCCGTGAAGGTAAACGCCACGGGCGCCTCGTCCGCGCTAAAGAGCTGCCGGTTGACCAGTTCGAGGTAATGCTTCGGCAGCGCGCTGCCATAGCGCACGTGTAGCGGATAGATGCCGTCCTGCGTGAGCACATACTGCTCGCGGCTCATTTGATTGACGGCGCCGAAGGCGAAGGTTTGCAGATTGAAAGTCACGCGCGCCGCCGGCTCATTCAAGTCGTAGCGCGCCAGTCCCGTTGCCGGGAAACGGTCCTTGGCGCGCGCGTCGAGGATCTCGAGCAGCCGCTGCACCTGCGAATTGTCGGCGCGCGCGGTGATCGGCGTTTTCAGCATCCAGTCTGTTCCAGCGCGCGCAAGCAAGACCGGCGGACTGCCCGCGACTTCCACCTTGATGGAAGACACTTCGGCCGCCTTCTGCAACGACACCTGGTGCGCGGCTTCTTCCTTGTGCGGCTTGTAGTAGGCAAACAGGCCGAGTGCGATCACCGCTGCCAGCAGCGCAAAATTCAGCCCCGACCTGCCCCTCATGACCGGCGGCGCCGCCACCAGACGAATACGCCCGCAGCCACGAAGGCGAGCGGCAGGAAAACCAGAAACCCGAACAGGATCACGTACTGCGCGCCGCGGCCGAGTTCGAGGCTGCTGTCGATCGACGGCCGCGGCTGCAGAGTGATCATCGCATCGTCCCCGGCGAGCCAGTTGATCAGATTGACGCCGAAGTCGAGGTTGCCGCCGTTGCCGAGGAACTGGTTGCTGACGAAATGGCCGTTGCCGACGACGACGACGCGCTGGGCGCGGTCGTTGACGTTACGCTCGAGCGCCGCTGCGATGGTGATCGGGCCGGGCAAGTCGCGCGCCTTGTCGAAGGCGATGGTGCCGTCGAGCTTGCCCGTCTCGACCCAGCCGCGCGGCGCAACCTCGACCAGTCGCGAGACGCGCCAGTCGCCGCCTTCGGCGGGCACGCCGATCTGGCGCGCGAAGGGGAAGACCGTGTTGAGCCGGAAATTATCGGTGATCGCATGGCGACCGTAGCTGGCGGAGATCGACATGGTCGGCGACGCTTTGAACCGCGTGGCTTCGGGATCGACCACCGTGCCGGGGCCGAGCGTCAGGCCGAGCGTTTCGGCCAGCGGTTGCAGGCCGTGCAAAGGATCCGTATCGATGAGCCACAGCAGGTTGCCGCCTTTCTGCACGAACTGTTTGATCTTCTGCACTTCGGCCGGCTGCAAGTCGACCTGCGGGCTCGCAATCAACAGCATGCTGGTATTGGCGGGCACGTCCTGGGCTAGCGCGAGATTCAAACTGCTGGTCTTGAACCCTTTGGCCGTCAGCTGCTTGCCGAATTCGCCAAGGTCGTGGTTGGCGGTGCCGTTCAACCGGCGCTCGCCGTGGCCGTCGAGCGCCATGACGAGACGTTCGCCCGAACGCGCGAGCCGCATCAGCGCGTTGATGAATGACTGCTCGTTGTACTGGGTCAGATGCTCGCTTTTCTGGTTGTACTCGACGATCGATTCGCCGTCGATGCGGATGCCGGCCGCCTGCATAAGCTTGGGTTCTTCGCGCGGGTCGACCGTGGTGACGGTGACATCCGGTTTCGCGCGCTGATACGGCGCGAGAAAATCCTGCACCTGCTTGCGCGTATCCGGCCGCGTGGCGAAGATCGTCACTTTCACCGGCCCGCTGAATTTGGCCAGCACGTCGCGCGTCTGCTGCGACAGCGTATTGCGCGAATTCTGCGTCATATCGTAATCGGTGCGGTATTCGCGCGCGAAAAATGCGATCAGGGTCGCGAGCGCGATGAGCAGCACGACGAAGACGCCGTTCTGTACCAGCAGGTGGGTGCGAAGTTTTGGTGTGACTTCCATGGCGCCTATCCGCGCAGGCGCGCCGCGTCGAGGCGGCGCACGGTGAGAATGAGAAATACCGCGATCAGCAGCAGCATGCAGGTGAGGCTGTAAGTGTCGAGCATGCCTTTCGCGAAGGTTTCAAAATTCTTGAGCGGCGAGAGCACCTGCGCCAGTTCCGCCGGCACGTTCCAGCCGCGCCCGCGCAGGCCGTCGGCCGCCGTCTCGCCCGCGAGCAGCATGCCGAGCAGCAGGCCGAACGCGATCATCGAGGCCACAAATGGCTGCGCCGTGAGGCAGGACGCGTAAAGCGAAACCGCCGAGAAACAGGCTGCGAGCAGCGCAACGCCCAGCACCAGGCTCGCGAGCATGCCGAAATCAAGGCGGCCGCCGAGGAGCAGCGAGAGCGGCATCAGCGTCGCCAGGCCGACCAGCAGCCACAGAAAAGCGACCAGCCCCGTGAATTTGCCGAGCACGATTTCGGTCATCGAGACCGGCGCGGAAAACAGCAGTACGAGGGTCTGATTGCGGCGTTCTTCCGCGATCAGGCGCATCGCCAGCAGCGGCACGGCGAACAGAAATATGATCGCGATCGTCGCGAACACCGGCGCTGCCACCAGTTCGGTGATGCCCGGCGGGTTCGGCATCTGTATGAGCTGCGGCTGAAACTGCATGAAGTCGTCGATGCGCTTCAGGAAGCCGAAGGCGAGCATGACCTGCACGAAAGTCAGCACCACCCAGGCGAGCGGCGACGCAAACAGCGCTTTCAATTCCTTGCCGGCGATCGTGAATATCATGCTTGCTCTTCCTTGCGCGTCAGGCTGCCGAACACGTCTTCCAAGCTCGCCTGTGCCGGCATCAGTTGGTACAGCCCCCATGCGTTTTCGACCGCGCGCCGCACGAGTTCGTCGGTCGGATCGCCGCCGTCCGCACACGCGATACGCCAAAGACCTTCGCCCGCGGCCTCGACATTCGCCACCCCCGGGATGGCCGCAAGCGCCGCGGTCGCCGGCGGTTGCTTTAAGCCGACCAGCATGGCGCGGCCACCTTGAAACTGTTTGAGCGCCGCAATGGAATCGCCGAACACTGTCGCGCCGTGATGCAGGATCTGCACGCGGTCGCAGACGCTTTCCACTTCGGGCAGGATGTGGGTCGACAGAATCACGCTGCGGTCGCGGCCAAGTTCGCGGATCAACTTGCGGATTTCGCGGATCTGGTTGGGGTCGAGGCCGACCGTCGGCTCGTCGAGGATCACAACATCGGGCCGGTGCACGATGGCCTGCGCGATGCCGACGCGCTGCTGATAGCCTTTGGACAGCGTGCCGATCAGTTTTTTCGCGACAGCGGCGAGGCCGCAACCCGTCAGCGCTTCGTCGACGGCCGCGGCGCGCCCGGTTTTCGGCATCCGATGCAGCCGCGCGGCGAGATCGACGTACTCGCGGACCGTCAGCTCGCGATAAAGCGGCGGCGTCTCCGGCAGATAACCGATGCGCGCTTTCGCCGCACTCGGCTCCTCGAACAAATCGATGCCGCAGATTTTGATCGCGCCGTTGGTCGGCGCGAGATTGCCGGTCAGCATCTGCATCGTGGTCGTCTTGCCGGCGCCGTTGGGGCCCAGAAAGCCGAGGATCTCGCCGCGCTTCAACTCAAGACTTACGTTCGCGACCGCGGTGTGAGCGCCGAACTTGCGTGAAAGCCCTTGGGCGGAAACAGTAATCTCGGCGGCTGATGGATTCATAGTAGTTTTCTGCGACGGACGCGCGCGCTGCTGCTTAACTTGTAGTGGGCGCTAAATATACCTAATATGTCACGCTTTATGAAGAACTTG
>JBDSSV010000168.1:0-7516 GCA_039928535.1 Burkholderiales bacterium | reverse complement strand
TCTGGGATTATCACGAGTCGATACGCGTTACCCGCGAACTCATCGGCGAACGCATGTTTCCGCTCACCATCGGCGGGCTCGACCGCGGCATGCGGCAGTTGAGCAAAGGGAGGTAAGCGGAAATTTAAAATTTAAAATTTTTCACTACTGTCCGGTTAAATTAGGGGGCTTCGGCTTGAAAGCCAATGCTGATGCGCCTTTCTAGGCGGCGAGGGGTGTCTCCGACTTGAATCGGAAACAGTCTTTTGCCGTAGCGTTCTGGGTTTCGACAACCCGGAGTCGGTATGTTTCTCGGCAAGACGCTGTTCGCGCAGGTCATGGACTTCCTGCCGTGGAAGAGCTTTCATCGCATCGTGGCCCGCTTCGGGGGCGATCACAACATACGAACGCTCAGTTGTGCGGAACAGTTTCGCGTGATGGCTTTCGCGCAGCTTACCTACCGGGAGAGTTTGCGAGACATCGAGGTGTGTCTTTCGGCGCAAGCGGGCAAGCTCTACCACATGGGACTGCGCGAACCGGTTCGACGCTCGACGCTGGCCGACGCCAACGAATCGCGCGACTGGCGCATCTACTTCGAGTTCGCCCAACGTCTGATCATCAAAGCGCGGGCGCTTTACGTGGACGACGACTTCGGGGTGGAACTGACCAATACCGTGTATGCGCTCGATGCCACGACCATCGATCTGTGCCTGTCGATGTTCCCGTGGGCACCATTTCGCTCCACCAAGGCGGCGGTGAAGCTGCACACGCTGCTCGATTTGCGAGGGTCGATCCCAACCTTCATCCACATCTCCGATGGCAAGCTGCACGATGTGAATGTTCTGGATCTGATCATCATCGAGGCGGGCGCCTTCTATATCATGGACCGAGGTTACCTCGACTTCGAGCGGCTCTATGCCCTGGATCAGGCCGGCGGCTTCTTCGTCACGCGTGCCAAGCGAAACCTCGATGCGCGACGCCTGTACTCGGCAACAGTGGATCGCAGTACCGGACTGATCAGCGACCAGACCATCGCGCTCAACGGTTTCTACGCGGCCAAGCATTACCCTGGCCACCTTCGGCGTATCCGCTACCGCGACCCCGAGACGCGCAAACTGTTGGTGTTCTTGACCAATCAGTTCGCTCTGCCGGCACTGACGATCTGCGCGCTGTACAAATGCCGATGGCAGGTGGAACTGTTCTTCAAGTGGATCAAACAGCATCTGAGAATCAAGCGTTTCTACGGCACCTCGGAGAATGCTGTGCGAACGCAAATCTGGATCGCCATCAGCGTCTACGTGCTGGTGGCGATCATCAAGAGGCAACTCAAACTGGATGCGTCCTTGCATACACTGTTACAGATTTTGTCGTTGACACTCTTCGAGAAACTGCCGTTGCAACAAGTAATTGCCGACACCGCACCTGAGAATAATGACACCGTATTTCATAATCAACTGAATCTATTCGAGTTTTAACCGGACACTAGTGTAAATTTTTATTGTTTAATTTTGAATGTTGAATGACAGCCCTAACTTCTCGCACAGGTCGATCATGGATTAAACATTAAACATTCAAAAATTCATCATTCAACATTGCTTTTCAATGCGCTACGCCTGCCGCCGCCGCTTCATCAATGAGGCGGCCGCTCGAAAAACGCTCGAGACTGAAATTTTTATTGAGCGCGTGCGGCTCGCCATTGGCGAGCGTGTGCGCGAACACCCAACCCGAGCCCGGCGTCGCCTTAAACCCGCCGGTGCCCCAGCCGCAGTTCACGAACAGGTTCTCGACCGGTGTTTTACCAATGATGGGACTTGCGTCCGGCGCGCAATCAACGATACCCGCCCACTGACGCATCATGCGCAGTCGGCTGAACACGGGAAAAAGTTCGAGCAGCGCGCGCAGCTGCTCTTCGATCAGATTGAAGCTGCCGCGCTGTGCGTACGAGACATAGCCGTCGCGCGCCGCACCGATCACGAGCTCGCCCTTGTCCGACTGGCTGAGGTAAACGTGCACAAGACCGGCCATCAGCACCGTATGAAATACCGGCTTGACCGGCTCGGAGACCAGCGCCTGCAGCGGATAGCTCTGGATCGGCAACTTTATTCCTGCCATGCCCATCACGACGCCGCTATGGCCGGCGGCGACTACACCAACCCTTCCGGCGGAAATAATTCCCTGAGTCGTTTCAACCGCGGTGACCCGGCCCCCCTCGCATTTGAGCCCGACGACCGCGCAGTTTTCTATGATGTCGACGCCGAGCGCGCTGGCCGCCCGCGCATAACCCCACGCGACCGCGTCGTGACGCGCGTTGCCGCCGCGCTTTTGCACGATGCCGCCGAGCACCGGGTAGCGGCAGCCCGGGCCCATATTGAGTAAAGGCGCCCATCGCAAGACGTCGCTCGGCGTCAGCAATTCGCAATCGATGCCGTTCAAGTACATCGCGGATGCGCGCCGCTCCATTTCATTCAACTCATGGCGCGTAAACGCGAGATTGACCACGCCGCGCTGGCTGAACATGGTGTTGAAATTGAGCTCCTGGCTCAGGCCTTCCCACAACTTCAGCGCGTGCTCGTACAAATGCGCGCTGTCGTCCCACATGTAATTGGAGCGCACGACGGTCGTATTGCGTCCCGTGTTGCCGAGACCGATGGGGCCTTTCTCGAGCACCGCCACATTGCGCACGCCGTGAAGCTTAGCAAGATAGTACGCAGTTGCCAGCCCGTGACCGCCGCCGCCGACGATCACGACGTCGTAAGATTTTTTCGGTTGTGCCGCGCGCCAGTGCGGCGTCCAGTTGCGGTGTCCAGACAGCGCATGGCTTGCCAGCGACCAGAATGAGAACCTCTTCATCGCCCCAACCGCCTTGCGCGGAATTGCGGTTTATTCCGCACGCGCGCCCGAATCACGTATCACCTTGTTCCACTTGACCACTTCCTCGCGCAGGAAAGCGCTGAATTCCGCGGGGGTGTTGGCGACGACTTCCGCGCCCTGGTTGGCGAACTGTTTGCGCATCTCCGTGGTCCCCAGCGCGTGCACGGTAGCGCCATGCAGGCGATCGAGCACGGGCTTGGGCACCCCGGCGGGCGCAACGACGCCGAACCATGTATATACCGAATAACCCGGCACCGCTGCTTCGGCCACCGTCGGCACGTCGGGATATTCCGCCATGCGCTTCACACCCGTCATGGCGAGCAGCCGGATGCGACCGCTTTGCACGAAAGGCGTCGCCGACAACATGCTCTGCACCTCGACCTGAGCTTCGTTCATCACCAGGGCGTTCAACGCTTCAGCCGGCCCGCGATAAGGAACATGCACCATGCTCACGCCGGCCATGTTCTTGAAGAGTTCCATGCCGAGGTGACTGGGCGAACCGCCGCCCGAGGACGAATAATTGAGCTTACCGGGTTGTGCTTTGG
The DNA here is from genome assembly GCA_039928535.1 of Burkholderiales bacterium. Classification (GTDB taxonomy): domain Bacteria; phylum Pseudomonadota; class Gammaproteobacteria; order Burkholderiales; family SG8-41; genus PALSA-1004. The sequence goes on along the minus strand of JBDSSV010000168.1, from coordinate 4,121 downwards.
CGAGCGCGATTACTTCCTTCACGGATTTAGCGGGCAGGTTCAGCGCCGTCAGAAAGCCGCTCGGCGAGCGTGCCGCCAGCGTGACAGGGGTGAAATCGTTCAGCGGGTTATACGGCAGGTCTTTGAACAGCCCCTGCGCCGTGCCGAGGCTCGCCACGGAACCCATCATCAACGTGTACCCATCGGGCGCTGCGCGCGACGCAATGGCCGCACCCAGCGTGCCGCCCGCGCCGCCGCGATTGTCGACGATCACCTGCACGCCCAACCCGTCCGTCAATTTCTGCGCGAGCAGGCGCGCGACCACGTCAGCACCGGCGCCGGGCGGAAACGGCACGAGCAGCCTGATCGGTTTGGTCGGGTACGCCTGTCCTGCGCCTCCTGAGCTCTTGTCGAAGGACGAATGGGATTGCGCACCGGCAAGCGTCGCGGCAAAACACGTTGCCAGCAGCAATCCACTTACGCCATGCCGTATCGACTTCATGCGATTCCAATCACAAAACCAGAAAACCCGCGCTCACGGGATCGTCCGCATCGAACACCCATTTCGCGTAGCCGGTGAGATTGGCCTTGCCCTTGATCGTCGGCAGCAGCGCGCGCCGGCCGCCGATTTTGGTTTCGCCGATCAATGAGCCTTCGAAAGTCCCGCTGCCGAGCAGTCCTTCGGATTGCAGCGTTTCCTTCAGCTTCAGCTCGCCGCGCGCTTCATAAAGCGCCATCATCGCGCAGGTGCCGGTGCCGCCGGGCGAGCGGTCGAGCTGTCCCGCGCTGAATACGTGCACGCATTTGTAGCGCGCCCCGGGCAGCGTCGGCTCTTGGTAGAAGGTCATGTAGTTTAATTCGGTGAGATGCGATTGCACCGGGTGCTTCAGCTTCACCTTGGCGTTGATCTGCTGCTTGACCAACTGCCCCATCTGCGAAAAAAACGTGCCGTTCTCCGGCGCAATCTTTGGCGTGCGGCCGCGCCAGTCGACCTGCGCGAAATAATTGCCACCGAAGGAAATGTCGGCTTTCAGCGCGCCATACCCCGGCAACTCAATCGGCACGTCGCGCTCGGCAACGAAAGCCGGCACATTCTCGAAGCGACACCACTCGATGCGATCCGCCGTTCCCTGCACTTCGGAAATGACGGGCCCCGCGGTGGTCTCGAAACGGATGCGCGTCAGGTTTCCGGTCGCCGGCATCAGGCCGCACGCAACCATCGCCATCGACAACCCTATCGTGCCGTGGCCGCACATGTGCGAATACTGCGTGGCGTCTATCCAGATCATGCCGGCATCGGCGTCGGGCGACGACGGCGGCGTCAGGAACACGCCGTACATGTCGCGATGCCCGCGTGGCTCCTGCATCAGCGCGCGGCGCAGCCAGTCGTAGTGCTGCTCGATATGGCGACGCTTGCCCAGAATGTCGAGACCGTGCGGGTAGCGCACTCCGGAATGGACGATGCAGGTGGGCTCGCCCTCGGTATGCGTGTAGATAACGTCGATATGCGGCAGCTTCTTCAACCGTATTTCCGTTCTGGCTCGCCCAGTCCTGCCGCACGCGCTTGTTTTTCGATGAGCTTCTGCACCACCGCGCGATGCAGCGGCAGGTACGAGAGCCCGAACTGCTGGACGATACGAACTTGATTCGTTTCCTGCGCCAGCGCGGGAGGCGCAACAATCCCGGTGACCGACAGTATCACCGCCAACAACAGGCTGCGTTGCATAAGGTGTCTCCGCATATTGAATTACATCAATTTGGCGGCGGCCGGCCCCTTGACCGGCACTTCCATCAAGTCTTCGCCGAAAATCAGATTCCCTTGGTAAATCTCCGCCATCTCGCGCAATACGCGTTCGCGCACACCCGGCTGGTCGATCTGCTCGGTGACATGGCTCAGCACTATCGTTTTGACGCCGGCATCGACACCGAGCTGCGCGAGCTCGCGGTGCCCCATGCACGATTGGGCGAATTCCGCGTTGAGCTCGGTGCCCGAAATGTAATGGCACATATGCAGCAACACATCGCAGTCTTTGGACAGCCGGGTCATCGATGCGCACGGCCCGCTGTCTCCCGAATACACGATTGAGCCGTCGGGCGTGTCGAGGCGGAAACCGTAGGATATGAGCTGCGGCCCGAAATGCGACACGCCGGTCGTCGTCACCGTCCAGCCGTCGCCTTTCACCACGTCGTTGGGCTTGAGCTCGGTCACATCCGGCTGCGGCTTCTTGCGCTCGCCCTCGCCCCCGCGCGCCCAGTAAATCGCGACGCTGCACAGGTTCTCGGTGCGCGCGATCAAATCCGGCCCGAATGCGCCGTCGCGCTCAAACAGCGCCGCAGTGACTTTTTTGATCGGCGGTGGACCATAGACCTTGAGCTCGGGTATCTTGCCCGCGCCCTGGTCCCAGCGCGTCAGCAGCAGCCGCGGGTAGTCACCCATGTGGTCGTAATGCAGATGGCTGCAGAAAAAATGCGTCACACGCGTCGCTTCGATGCCGAGCTCCAGCAGCCGGTGATGCGCGCCAAAACCGTGATCGAACACGATCACGTCATCGCCAATTTCCACGACGTAGCCGGAACACATGCGCTTCAACGACGGCGTCGGCGTGCCGGTACCCAGTAATCGCAATCGCATGCTGTTAACTCCGGTATGTCAATTGTTGCCGCATTATTCCATGCGGAACATTTGCGGCCCCTGCACCGGCACCACCATCAGGTCCTCGCCCCATACGATGTGGCCGTCATACGTTTTGGCGATTTCGCGCACGATGTGCTCGCGCATCCCAGGTTGGTCGATTTGTTCGAGGAAATGCGTGAGCACCAGCGTCTTGACGCCCGCCGCCTTTGCAACCGCGGCAACGTCCTCATGATTGCCGCACACCACGCGATAGATTTCCGTCGGCTCGGTGCCGCTGTAATAGTGGTTCATGTGGATCAGCACGTCGCAGCCGTGCGCGAGGTCGATCAGCGCGGGCGCGACACCGCCGCTGTCGCCCGAATAGCAGAGCGAGCCTTCCGCGCTGTCGATGCGGTACGCGTAGCACTCGAGGTACGGCTGCACGTGCGAGGCCGGCGCCACCTTCAACGTCCATCCGCTGCCTTTTACGATATCGCCGGACTTCAACTCGGTGATCTCCGGCGCCGGCCATTTGCGTGGCGGCTTGCCGCCGCGTGCGACGAAGATATCGATCGAGCCCTGGTGCTTGATTCGCGCGTTCAGATCGGGCGCAAACGCGCCGTCGGTGCCGAACAACTGCTCGCACATGCGTTTGACCGGCGGCGGCCCGTATATCTTCAGTTCCGGGATGCGGTCCGCGCCCTGGTCCCAGCGTGTCATGACCAACCGGATGAAATCGAGGCAATGATCGTAATGTAAATGGCTGAAAAAGAGATGCGTGACATCGACCGCGCGCTTGCCCGCCTGCAGCAGTCGTTCGTGCGCGCCCGGACCGTGGTCCATGACGATCACGTCGGCTCCGATTTCGATCAGGTAGCTCGAGCTCGCGCGTTTCAGCGATGGCGTCGGCGTGCCGGTGCCCAGCAGGGTGAGTTTCATTTTTGGGTATGTCGAGTGAATGTTGCTGCGCTGCCTGATTCTAACGTGTAGACTTTTCGCAGTCATCCATTCCAGGGCGAATACTCATGTTCCGACTTCTGAGCTGCTTCGTGTGCTGTGCACTGCTTCCCGTTGCGCATGCACAAATCTATCCCGCCAAGCCGGTGCGTCTCATCGTGCCCTGGCCCGCCGGCGGCACCACCGACATCCTGGGCCGCGTGATCGGCCAGAAGCTGAACGAAGCGTGGGGGCAGCCGGTTGTCATTGAAAACCGCGGCGGCGCGGCGGGCAACATCGGCACCGAACTCGTCGTCAAGGCGCTGCCCGACGGCTACGTGCTGCTGTTCGGCAACATGGGCACGCACGCGACCAACCAGTTCATGTACAGCGGCATGACTTTCGACCCGGTGGCGGACCTCGCGCCAATTTCGCTGATCGCGAACGTGGGCACCGTGCTGGTCGTGCATCCGAATCTGCCGGTGAAGAACGTCAAGGAACTCGTCGCGCTGGCGAAAAAACGTCCGGGCCAGCTCGATTTCGCTTCCGGCGGCGTCGGCAGCTTCAACCAGCTATGCGCGGAACTGTTGAA
>JBDSSV010000167.1:0-4544 GCA_039928535.1 Burkholderiales bacterium | reverse complement strand
CGGGCTGGTGGCGGTGGCATTCGTGCTGCGCTACTGGCTGTTTGCGCAGGACGCGCGTTTTCCGTTCCTGTTTTTTGTGCCGTCCGCCATCGTCGCGGTCTGGTACGGGGGCATGATGACGGGACTGGTCGCTGCGGCGGCGGGGCTCATGCTTGGCGACTATTTCTTTCTGTCGAATCACGAGGCGCTCGGCGCGGTTCTCGAATCTGAGCGCATGCAGATCGGACTCTTCGCTGTGACGACGACGTTGTGCGTGATGCTGCTCGAAAATCTGCACGAACGCGTGCGGCGGCTTGAGCACGCATTTGACCGCGCGCGGCATCATCAACACCCGTATCCCCAAGCGACCGCGTCCGGCTTGTCGCCCGACGTTTCGGCGGCGCACTGACCTGACGTTCGCAAGGCGCTGCCGCGCGCACGCGGCGCCTTTCCCCGCATGGCCAAAGCAAAATCAATTTACACCTGCACCGAATGCGGCGGCCAAGCCGTCAAATGGCAGGGCCAGTGTCCGCATTGTACGGCGTGGAATACGCTGGTTGAAACCGTCGCCGAGACGGCCGCGGCGGGCAGCAATCGGTTCACCGCGCTGGCCGGCAAGGGCAGGCTGCAGCGCCTAAGCGAGGTTGAAGCGCATGAAGAAAGCCGCGTGCCGACCGGCATTGCGGAATTCGACCGCGTGCTGGGCGGCGGGCTCGTGCGCGGCGCGGTGGTACTGATTGGCGGCGACCCGGGCATCGGCAAATCGACGCTGATGCTGCAGGCGCTGTGCGCGGTGGGCGCGCAGCAGAAGGTTTTATACGTGAGCGGCGAGGAATCGTCGCAGCAGATCGCGCTGCGCGCGAAACGGCTGGCGCTCGATGCCTCGGTGCTGCACCAGATCGCGGAAATTGGCCTTGAAAAAATCCAGCACGTGCTGCAGACCGAGAAGCCGGCGGTCGCTGTCATCGACTCGATCCAGACGTTATATTCGGACGCGCTGCAGTCGGCGCCCGGCTCGGTCGCGCAGGTGCGCGAATGCGCGGCGCAGTTGACGCGGCTCGCGAAGTCGAGCGGCATCACGGTCATCTTGGTTGGCCACGTGACAAAGGAAGGCGCGCTCGCGGGCCCGCGCGTGCTCGAGCATATCGTCGACACCGTGCTGTATTTCGAGGGCGACACGCATTCGAGTTTTCGCCTGATCCGCGCGGTCAAGAACCGCTTTGGCGCGGTGAACGAACTCGGCGTGTTCGCGATGACGGAAAAGGGTTTGAAGGGCGTGTCGAATCCGTCGGCGCTGTTTCTGTCCCAGCACGCGGAAGCGGTCGCCGGCTCGTGCGTTCTCGTCACGCAGGAAGGCACGCGGCCGCTGCTGGTGGAAATCCAGGCGCTGGTCGACGACGCGCACGCGCCGAATCCGCGCCGCCTCGGCGTCGGCCTCGAGCAGAACCGGCTCGCCCTGCTGCTCGCCGTGCTGCACCGGCACGCCGGCATCGCGTGCTTCGACCAAGACGTCTTCATCAATGCGGTAGGCGGCATGAAAATTACCGAACCCGCTGCTGATCTGGCGGTGATGATGGCAATCGTGTCTTCCCTCACCAACAAGCCGCTACCGGCCAAGCTGGTCGTGTTCGGCGAAGTCGGGCTCGCCGGTGAAGTGCGCCCGGTGCAGCGCGGCCAGGAACGATTGCGCGAAGCGGCGAAGCTGGGCTTCACTCACGCGCTAATACCGGAAGCAAATAAGCCGAAGCAGGTCATTGCCGGACTCACGGTAATTGCGGTGCGCCGCGTCGCCGATGCGGTCGCGCAAATGCGCGAAGGATTCGGCGGCTGAATACGGTTGCCAAGCGCTGCCGCTCCTTGTAGAGTCGCGCCGAACCCCGTGGATTGAGGCGGGTCTATTCAGATATCGCGTCACCGCAGAGTGACGACGCCCGCCGGGGACGTGCGGACGGAGGAGATGCATGGCAAGCGGCAATCCGTACGACACGGCGCTCGACAGGAACGCGGCGAATTACACGCCGCTGTCGCCGCTGTCGCTGATCGCGCGCACGGCCTACGTCCACCCGCACCACACGGCCGTCATCCACGGTGCAGATCGGCTGACGTGGCTCGAGGTTTACACGCGCTGCCGGCGTCTCGCATCGGCGCTGCAGCAGCACGGCATAAGCGCGGGCGATACGGTCGCCGCGATGCTGCCGAACATCCCGCCGATGGTCGAGGCGCATTTCGGTGTTGCGATGGCGGGCGCGGTGCTGAACGCGCTCAATACCCGGCTCGACGCCGACGCCATTGCGTTCATGCTCGATCACGGCGAAGCGAAGTGCCTCATAACCGATCGTGAGTTTTCCGGCACCATCGCGGCCGCGCTCAAAAAGGTCAAAGGCAGGCCGCTGGTGATCGATGTCGACGATCCAGCATATAGCGGCGGCGAGCTGCTTGGTGAAATCGACTATGAAAAGTTCATCGCCGCCGGCGATCCGGATTTCGCGTGGTATCTGCCCGCCGACGAATGGGACGCGATCTCGCTCAACTACACTTCGGGCACGACCGGCAATCCGAAAGGCGTCGTCTACCACCATCGCGGCGCCTATCTGAACGCGATTTCGAATATCGTGAGCTGGGGCATGCCGCCGCACGCGGTATATCTGTGGTCGCTGCCGATGTTTCACTGCAACGGCTGGTGCTTTCCGTGGACGATGGCGGCCAATGCCGGGACCAACGTGTGCCTGCGCAGGGTCGACGCGAAAATGATCTTCGACTTGATACGCGAGCACGGCGTTACGCACTATTGCGGCGCGCCCATCGTGCACAACACGCTCATCAACGCGCCGGATGAATGGAAGCAGGGCATAGCGGATACCGTGAACTGCCTGGTCGCGGGCGCGGCGCCGCCCAGCGCGGTGATCGAAGGCATGCAGAAGATGGGTTTCAATATCACGCATGTCTACGGCCTGACAGAAACGTACGGGCCGGCGGCGATCTGCTCGAAGCAGCCGGAGTGGGAGGCGCTGCCGCTAGCCGAGCAGGTGAGGCTCAACGGCCGCCAGGGCGTGTGGTACCACCTGCAGCAGGGGATGACGGTAATGGATCCAGCCACCATGCAACCCGTGCCGTGGGACGGCGAAACCATGGGCGAGATCATGTTCCGCGGCAACATCACGATGAAGGGTTATCTGAAAAATCCCGCGGCGACGGACGAGGCGTTCGCCGGCGGCTGGTTCCACAGCGGCGACCTGGCCGTCATGCACGCCGACGGCTATGTGAAGATCAAGGACCGCTCCAAGGACGTCATCATATCGGGCGGCGAGAACATTTCGTCGCTCGAAGTCGAAGACGTGCTGTGCCGGCATCCGGCGGTGCTGATGGCGGCGGTGGTCGCGCAGCCCGACCCTAAATGGGGCGAGACGCCGTGCGCCTTTGTCGAGCTGAAAGCCGGCGAGCAGGCGGAAGAGCGCGAGATCATAGAGTTCTGCCGCACTAATATGGCGCGCTTCAAGGCACCGAAAGCCGTGATATTCGGCGTGCTGCCGAAAACGTCCACGGGTAAAATCCAGAAGTTCCTGCTGCGCGAGCGTGCGAAGTCGGCCGCGGCGATAGAATGAACGGCAACATCAAAAACCGATTTGCCACTGAGGCGCAGAGCACGCAGAGAAACCGATCGAGGGCGGACTAAATTGCCTGGGCATCCACGGCGCCAACGAGCGGCCGGCTTCCCTCTGCGTGCTCCGCGTCTCTGCGGCTAAAAAATGTCATCATGAGCGACGACTACATTCTCGAAACGCGCAGCCTCGTGAAGGAGTTCAAAGGCTTCGTCGCGGTCAACGATGTGAGCCTGAAAGTGAAGCGCGGCAGCATACACGCGCTGATCGGCCCCAACGGCTCAGGCAAGACCACGTGCTTCAACCTGCTCACCAAATTTCTCGCGCCGACGCGCGGCAGCATCTATTTCAACGGCGTCGACATCACCGGCGAAAAGCCCGCGCAGATCGCGCGCCGCGGCATCAACCGCTCGTTCCAGATTTCGGCGGTGTTCCCCCACCTGACCGTGCTCGGGAACGTGCGCATCGGCCTGCAGCGCAAGCTCGGCACTTCGTTCCACTTCTGGAAATCGGCGCGCACGCTCGATACGCTTAATGCACGCGCGATGGAACTGCTCGAAGCGGTCGATCTGGCGTCATTCGCGGATACCGTGACGGCCGAGTTGCCGTACGGGCGCAAACGCGCACTGGAAATCGAGACGACGCTGGCACTCGATCCGGAACTCATGCTGCTTGATGAGCCGACCCAGGGCATGGGCCATGAGGACGTTGGGCGCGTCGTCGAATTGATCCGCAAGGTCGCCGCCGGCCGTACTATCATGATGGTCGAGCACAACCTGAACGTGGTCGCCAATCTGTCACATACCATCACGGTGCTCGCGCGCGGCGCGATACTCGCCGAGGGGCCGTACGCGGAGGTCTCGAAGAATCCGCGCGTGCTCGAGGCGTATGTCGGTACCGCCGAGGCTGCCCATGACTAGCATGCACTCTACAAGCGCAAACCGACAGGTAACCGCCGATGAACGC